>JAEYTQ010000775.1 GCA_023433965.1 Pseudomonadota bacterium
TTGAAGATCCAGGACGATTTCGGCGGCCACGTGCCGAAGCTGGAGGACCAGCCCTGGCCGGCCTTCCCGGCCGATCTGATGTCGATCGCGATCGTCACCGCCACGCAATGCGAGGGCGTGATCCTGATGTTCGAGAAGATGTTCGAATCCAGGATGTTCTTCGTCGACAAGCTGATCGCGATGGGCGCGCGCATCGTGCTGTGCGATCCGCACCGCGCCATCATCGCAGGTCCCAGCCGCCTGCACGGCGCAACCATGACCTCGCCCGACATCCGCGCCGGCATGGCGATGCTGCTCGCGGCGGTATGCGCCGAGGGCACCTCGACCATCAACAACGCCGACCAGATCGAGCGCGGCTATGAGCGCATCGAGGAGCGGCTGAACGCGCTTGGTGCGAAGATCAAGCGCGTGCCGGAGCGGCGCTAGCCCTATTTCGGCGGGCGTGCATCGAGGGCCTGCTTGCAGGCCGCCGACAATTCCCCGGATTTTTCACTGAGGCATTTGCGAATGCGGCCGCCTCCGGGCATCGTGCCCGCGCAGAGCCGGGAGTAATCCGCCTTGCAGGCCTGCTTGGCCTCGTTCCGCGCGTCCTCTGCGGATGCTTGCGACAGAAACAGCACGAGAAGTGCGATCAAACTCGCTGCCGCCAGTCCCGCACGCACGTAGACGGCCGTCCGATGCGAGAACCTCACCACTGGTCCGCTTGCCGTCCTGCCCGATCGTTGCACCATATCATCTCCACTATTTCGCAGACGTCGATGTAGGTGATACGTCGGGACGGGCCGAATCCCTCGTTCACTCCGCGCGGCTCAGCGAAAATAACCGCCGACGAGTTGTCGGCGTCCTTTCGGTGAAATTCGTTCCAGCATCTCGACGAAGGTTGCGACGACGAGATCGCCGATCTTCACGCGCTTGTCGCGGGCCTCCTTCACGGCTGCTTCCAGCTCGGCCTTGTCCAGGTTCGCCTGTGCCGCCGTCTTCATCGCCTTCACCAGCGCGAGCCGGTACTCGGACTGGAGCGGCAGCAGCTCGGCCTCCTTGTCGCGATAGATCGTCCACAGGATCTCTGCGTCTTCCGCCGGCAATCGCTCCGCGACACGCTCGATCATGCGGAGCGGCACGCCCGCGCCGGGCCTGAAGCCGCCGGGCCGCAGCCATTGCACCGAGACATAGGTGAACAGGACGACGTTGACGCACAGCGACAGCAGCATGAGCGCCCGCCAGGGCGTGGACCATTCTCGCCAGAACTTCATTGCACCGATCCATAACCGATTGCGACGACGTCGAAGACGCCGCTCATGACGGACAAGGGGTCCGACGGCGAATGGACATAGGGCATTGCTCCCGCCAGCCACACGCCGACCAACGCGGAGCAGGCCAGACTTGCGGCGGGAACGAGCGTGGGCCAGCGCAGCAGGCGGCGATACCATGCCGGCCGATGCCGCTGCGGGACGGCGGCGAGCCTCTGCAGGACCAGCAGGCTCGAGCGATCCGCCCGCTCCGTCTCGATCTCCGGGGCGACAGCGAGCAGGCGATCGAGCCGCCCCTGCTCGTCCAGGACGGCCGCGCCTTCCGCACTCGCCGCCAATCGCCGCGCGGCCTCGCGCGTTTCCGCGGGCCAGCGCTCGACATCGCCTCCCCATGTCTCGGCCAATCGTCTGAACTGATCGGGCGTCATGCGTAGCTCCCCGTCTCCTGTATTTTCTGTACGTTTGCCTTCAGCGCCGCGCGGGCGCGGCCCAGCAGCGATTCGAACGCCTTGGCGCTGAGGTCCATCGCCTTCGCAGCCTCCTCGCCGCTCAATCCTTCCATGTGGAAGAGCGCGATCGCGCCGCGCTGCCGGTCCGACAGGCCGGCCATCGCGCGATGGAGAAGACTGAGCTCCTCGTCGGCGATCAGCCGCTCGACGGCGTGCGGACCCATATCTGGCACGTCGCCGGCGTCCTCGAGCGGCAGGAACGCTCGGCGCCGGGTGCGATCGAAGGTCAGGTTGAGGACGATGCGGTAGAGCCACGTCGTGAACTTCGCAGCCTGCGGATCGAACGAGTGTGCGTGGGTCCAGACCCGCATGAACGCCTCCTGGCCGATGTCGTCAGCCTCGGCCGGATCGCGAACGATCCGCTGGGCGACCCGCAGGGCGCGAGGCATGTGACGCCGCATCAGAACGCGAAACGCCTGCTGCCGCCGCGCCGAAACCTCCGACATCAGGGCATCGTCCGAGGGCTCTTCCATCATCCCGATCTGCCGCTCTGGCCTGCGGCCGCCATTGCTGCGGAACGCGCGCCGGTCCCTATCACGAGGATATGCCGCATCGCCTGAATGCGACGCCTCCCCAATCGCATCATCTGCGGCAACAAGTCGCGATCGACCGTCAAAAGCGCCAGTAGACGCCGGCTCGAACGCTGTGCGTGTCGAGCTTGGACGCGCGATCGGCGAAAGTGACGGCGCCCACCGTCTGGCTTCCGAGGGTTTTCGAGCCGTAATTGTCATAGAGATATTCGAGCCGGGCGGAGGCGTTCGGTGCGAAGCGGAATTCACTGCCGGCTCCAATCGACCAGCCGACACGGGTATCGCTCCAATTGGCGACCGCCCCGCTCGCATTGTCGAACGCCTTGCTCTCGACGCCCGCGACGGCGAGGCCGCCGCTGGCGAATAGCAGCGTTCGGCCGATCGCATAGCCGATGCGCCCCCGCAGATGGCCGTTCCAGTTGACGACGGCTTGAAGCTGCGTGGCAGAGGGCGTCGGCGCAAAGCCGGTGTCGATCGTCGCGCGCGCATCGACGTAATTCACGTCGCCCTCGATGCCGGCGACGATCCGGCCCCATTGCGCCGAAAAGCCCGCCGTAGCACCCACCGTCGCGCCTTTGGGATCGACGAAGTGAAATTCACCGGTGGCGGGAAACGAGACATCGGAGCGGCCCGCCAGATACCCGGCCTGCACGCCGAGATAAGGCCCCGCCCAGCTCAGCAGGGCCACCGACGCCGCCTGGACCTGCGGGGGCGGCGCTGCGGGCAGCCTCAGGTCCGCGGCTGCGGCGGGGCCGGCAGCCATGATGACCGAGCCGATGAACGGCGCAGCGAACGTCAGCCCGAATCTCGTTGTCATGCGCAACTTCCCAATGTGAGACCGGCGCCGGTTCGCCGCACATGACGAATACGGCGCAAGGCGAACTTTCCTTCGCCCGAGTGCGAGCTTTTTTTCGGCGCGGCTGGCCCTCACGCTTCTTTGCCGTTACTTCGACGATCGAGGCTGCTATGGCCTTGCCATGACCGAACTCGTGGACACCAAGCAGCCGGGCCTCGCTGGCTCGGATGCATCGCCGAACCATCTCGCCGAGGAGTTCGCGAAGACGCTGCGCCTCGCCGTGCCGCTGATGCTGACGCAGCTCGGACAGATCGCGATGATCACGACCGATCTGGCGATGATCGGCCGGCTCGGCGAGGACGCCGTGGCCGCGGCGGCGCTGGCCCACACGGTCTACTTCGTCAG
Source organism: Pseudomonadota bacterium (assembly GCA_023433965.1). Classification (GTDB taxonomy): domain Bacteria; phylum Pseudomonadota; class Alphaproteobacteria; order Rhizobiales; family Xanthobacteraceae; genus Bradyrhizobium. Next base: position 3,491 of record JAEYTQ010000775.1, read on the forward strand.
CTTCACCTTCGGGCTCGGACTGACCTCCGCGGTGTCGCCGCTGGCGGCGCAGGCATTCGGCGCCGGCGACGTCAGGCTGATCCGCTGCTCCTTGCGGGTCGGACTATGGGTTGCGGTGCTGATCTCGCTGCCGATGATGGCCTCGCCGCTCTATGGCGAGCAGATCCTTCTCGCACTGGGCCAGGCACCGCAATCGGCCGCGCTGGCGCAGCGCTACCTGAACGGTCTCGCCTGGGGCATCGCGCCGGCGCTCGGCTTCATCGCGGTCCGCGGCATGATGAGTG
>JAEYTQ010000233.1 GCA_023433965.1 Pseudomonadota bacterium
GCCGAACACAACGACCATGAAGCTATCGATGATGTAGCTCTGGCCGAGATTGGGACTGACATTGTCGATCTGCGACAGCGCCACGCCGGCAATGCCGGCAATGCCCGAGCCGAGGCCGAAGGTCAGCGCGTCGACACGCGAGGTCGCGATGCCCATCGAAGCCGCCATGCGGCGGTTCTGCGTCACCGCGCGCATCTCGAGGCCGAGCGCCGTGTAGCGCAGCATCGCGAGCAGGATTCCGAACACCGCGAGCGTGAAGACAAGGATCCAGAGCCGGTTGTAGGTGATGGTGATCTGGCCGAGCTCGAACGCGCCGCTCATCCAGGAGGGATTGCCGACCTCGCGGTTGGTTGGACCGAACATCGTCCGCACCGCTTGTTGCAGCACCAGCGACAGGCCCCAGGTCGCCAGCAGCGTCTCCAGCGGACGGCCGTAGAGAAAGCGGATGATGCTGCGCTCGATCAGGACACCGATGGCCCCGGCGACGAGGAAGGCGAGCGGCACGGCGATCAGCAGCGAATAATCGAACAGGCCGGGATAGCGGCTGCGGATCACCTCCTGCACCACGAACGTGGTGTAGGCGCCGATCATCACCATCTCGCCATGCGCCATGTTGATGACGCCCATCACGCCGAAGGTGATGGCGAGCCCGATCGCGGCGAGCAGCAGAACCGAGCCGAGCGAAAGGCCGTACCAGGCGTTCTGCACCATCGACCAGACCGCGAGCGAGGACTGAATCGAGCCGATCGCGCTGGCGGCCGCCTTGGTCACCGAGGCCGGCTGGTCGCCCATGCCGGTGAGCAGCGCCAGCGCCTCCTGGTCGCCGCGCGCCTTGAGGGTGGCGACGGCCTCGAGCTTCTCGACCTCCGTGGCGTCGGGCTTGAACAGCAGGATCGCGGCACGGGCTTCGCCGAGCGCCGCCTTGACCGATTTGTTGGTTTCCTTGGCGAGCGCGGCATCGACCGCCTCGAGCGCGGTCTCCTCGTGCGACTTGAAGACGGATTGCGCGGCCTGCAGGCGCGTTCCGACCTCCGGCGACTGAAGCGTCAGGCCGCCGATCGCGGCATCGACCGTGCGGCGGAGACGGTTGTTGAGACGGACCGCGCTCGCACTGTCCGGGACGGTGGCGACGGCCTCTCCGGTCGCGGCGTCGATCGAGTTGCCGTCCGCGCCGGTCACGTAGACCTTCTTGCTGTCCGGATCGGCCATGAGACGGCCGTCCTGGAGCGCGCTGATGATGGGGAAAGCCAGCTTGTTGCCACTTCCAGCGATCACGCCGATCGCCTCTTCCGTGTCGGAAAAATCGTCATTGGCGAATTTGGCGACGGCATCCTCGAACGGACCGGCGAAGGCCGGCAGCGCGAAGGCGATCAGAAGCAACGAGAGTGCAAGCGAGCAGAGGCGGGCGGAAAAATGAGCTGGCACTGTGAATGACCCCGGCAGAAATGAGTGGAGAAGGCGGCGGGCTCGCCGCCCTCTCCGGTCGTGCAATGACGCGTCAGATCGAGATCAGGAGCCCGAGCCGAGGCACTTGTTGGTCTTGGTGTTGAAGTTGCCGCACTTCTTGCCGACCCAGTCGCCGATCAGGTCCTTGGAGCCGTCGAGCTCCTTCGACCAGGCGTCGCCGGGGACGAGGCTCGGGGTCTTCCAGACCACGTCGAACTGGCCGTTGCCCTTGATCTCGCCGATGAACACCGGCTTGGTGATATGGTGGTTCGGGAGCATCTTGGAGGTGCCGCCGGTCAGGTTCTTGGCTTCGATGCCCGGGAGAGCGTCGATCACCTTGTCGGGATCGGTCGACTTCGCCTTCTCGACCGCCTTGACCCACATGTCGAACCCGATCACGTGCGCTTCCATGGGATCGTTGGTCACGCGCTTCGGATTCTTGGTGTAGGCCTGCCATGCCTTGATGAACTTCTCGTTCTCCGGCGACTTGATCGACTGGAAGTAGTTCCAGGCGGCGAGATGGCCGACCAGCGGCTTGGTGTCGATGCCGGCGAGCTCTTCCTCACCCACCGAGAACGCCACCACCGGGATATCCTTCGCCTTGATGCCCTGGTTGCCAAGCTCCTTGTAGAAGGGAACGTTGGCGTCGCCGTTGATGGTCGAGACCACCGCGGTCTTCTTGCCGGCCGAGCCGAACTTCTTGATGTCGGCCACGATCGTCTGCCAGTCGGAATGACCGAACGGCGTGTAGTTGATCATGATGTCTTCCTGGGCGACACCCTTGGACTTCAAATAGGCTTCCAGGATCTTGTTGGTGGTGCGCGGATAGACGTAGTCGGTGCCCGCGAGCACCCAGCGCTTCACCTTCTCTTCCTTCATGAGATAGTCGACGGCGGGGATCGCCTGCTGGTTCGGCGCGGCCCCCGTGTAGAACACGTTGCGCTCGCTCTCCTCACCCTCGTATTGCACGGGGTAGAACAGGATGCTGTTGAGCTCCTTGAACACCGGAAGCACCGACTTGCGCGACACCGAGGTCCAGCAGCCGAACACGACCGAGACCTTGTCCTTGGTGATCAGCTCGCGCGCCTTTTCGGCGAACAGCGGCCAGTTCGATGCGGGATCGACAACGACGGCTTCCAGCTTCTTGCCGAGAACGCCGCCCTTCTTGTTCTGCTCGTCGATCAGGAAGAGGATGGTGTCCTTCAGCGTGGTTTCGCTGATGGCCATGGTGCCGGAAAGGGAATGCAGCACGCCGACCTTGATGGTGTCGTCCGCGGCCTTTGCGCCAGTCAATGAAGCCAGGCCGAACATCAGCCCGGCGGTCGCGGCGAGCACGCCGCGGCGGCTAAATGAAGCCGCTATATCGTGAGTGGATTTGCTAAACATGAGTGTCTCATCTCCCTGACGCAGACGTGAAAACGCTGCGAAACGGCCCCACGGCCGCCTGCGATTAACGGAATCGCAAGAACCATGCCATGGGCTGAGCACCCTTCAACTGATTGAATTCGCTCATACAATTCCAGAAAATCAAAGCTTCGTCGCGGCCGGGCAGCTCAAATAATGGGCGATTAGAATGTATGCGAAAGTGGCAGGCAGATCACTTTTTGAGCAAATCTCTGCTTCTGGCTAATTTTCCGGCAGCATTATTTTTGCGCCGTAGGCACGGTTTCGGGCGAACTTGCCTTGAAAGCGCCCGCTCGATGTTCCATATGGGGGCCGAGACCTCTTCCGAATCAAGGGGTCATAGCGAGCCGCGTGTTCTTAAGCCCTCTTCGGGCCTCTGGCTTGCCCCTCATCACACAAGCCATTCGACACCCCAAACACGCAGGTGTCTTCTCGACACCCTTTTGCGCGCGCCGCGCCGAATGCGCCGGGCGCCCGCTAGACATGGAAAGATCCATCTTTTGAATTCGTTTCAGGACTTCGGCCTCGCCGAACCCATCGCGCGCGCTCTTCGTGAAGAGAACTACGTCACTCCGACCCCCATCCAGGCGCAGACCATTCCGCTGGCCCTGACCGGCCGCGACGTCGTCGGAATCGCCCAGACCGGCACCGGCAAGACCGCGTCCTTCGCGCTGCCGATCCTGCACCGCCTGCTCGACAACCGCATCAAGCCGCAGCCCAAGACGGCCCGCGTCCTGGTGCTGTCGCCGACCCGCGAACTGTCCGGGCAGATCCTCGACAGCTTCAACGCCTATGGCCGCCACATCCGCCTGTCCTCGACGCTGGCGATCGGCGGCGTGCCGATGGGCCGGCAGGTCCGCGCGCTGATGCAGGGCGTCGACGTGCTGGTCGCCACCCCCGGCCGCCTGCTTGACCTCGTGCAGAGCAACGGGTTGAAGCTCAGCAGCGTCGAGTTCCTCGTGCTCGACGAGGCCGACCGCATGCTCGACATGGGCTTCATCAACGACATCCGCAAAATCGTCGCCAAGCTGCCGATCAAGCGGCAGACGCTGTTCTTCTCGGCCACCATGCCGAAGGACATCGCCGAACTCGCCGATTCCATGCTGCGGGACCCCGCCCGCGTTGCCGTGACGCCGGTCTCGTCGACCGCCGAGCGGATCAATCAGCGCATCGTCCAGGTCGATTTCTCGGCCAAGCCTGCTTTCCTGGCCAAGCTGCTGAAGGACGAACCGGTCAACCGGGCCTTGGTCTTCACGCGCACCAAGCACGGCGCCGACAAGGTCGTTAAGACGCTCGAAAAGGCGGGCATCCCTGCCAGCGCCATCCACGGCAACAAGTCGCAGAACCATCGCGAGCGGACGCTGGGCCAGTTCCGCTCGGGCGAGATCCGCACGCTGGTCGCCACCGACATCGCCGCCCGCGGCATCGATGTCGACGGCATTACCCATGTCATCAATTTCGATCTGCCCAACGTCCCGGAAACCTATGTGCACCGCATCGGCCGCACCGCGCGTGCCGGCGCTGAAGGCACCGCGATCTCGCTGGTCGCAGGCGGCGAGGAGCTCAGCTATCTCCGCGACATCGAGCGGCTCATCCGCGTCGCCCTGCCGCGGGAAGACCATCGCACCGACGCCGGCCGCCGCGACGCCGGCCCCGCCCCGTCACAGCAACGACAGGGCCGGCCGGGCGGCCGTCCGGGCCAGCGGCCTCAAGGCACGCGGCATGGTGACGGACGGCGCGCCGACGAACGGAACGCCGACGGGCGCCACCACAGCGGCGGGAAGCACGGCGACGGAAGGCACGGTGAGGGACGGCCTGCCGCTGGGCCGAATGCGTCCAAGGGTTCTCGCCGCCGCCGCTCCGGTGGTAAGATGCATTCATCGCCTGTCGACCGTCCGGAACAGCGTTCCGCGCATGGCGCCGGAGCGCCTGATGGGATACAAGGCGTTGCCTTTTTGCGCCGCGAGAGTCGGCCAAACAGCCAACCGAACCGCAAACCCTATTCGCACTAGCCGTCCACGACCTGGAGACATTCATGGCTAAGGAAGAGCTGATCCAGTTCGAGGGACTGGTCACCGAAATCCTCCCCGACGCGCGCTACCGCGTGCAGCTCGATGCCGGACACGAGATCGTCGCCTATACCGCCGGCAAGATGAAGAAGAACCGCATCAAGACGCTGGCGGGCGACCGGGTGACGGTGGAGATGTCGCCCTACGACCTCGAAAAGGGCCGGCTGATTTTCCGCCACAAGGACGAACGCCCCAGCACGGCGGGTGGACCGCCCCGCCCCGGACAGCGCGGCGGTCAGTTCCGCCGTCGCTAGTCGGCCAGCGCGGGACCGCGGGATAACTCCGACTCGCACTGGTCCGCCGTAGAAATGGCGGCGGATCAAAAAATCGTGCACGTCCGGATTGTTTCAGACCCGCGTTTCCGATAAAATGAATTCATCGATTTTTTGGCCGGACGACATTGGCATCCACCGGTACAGCCGGTTCAGACACGCTGACGACCCTTCCAGAAGTTCGATCTAAACCTGCCCGCACGAGCGGGCGCTGACATTATGATATCTGAGAAGGGACTACCCCCGTGAGCATGGGAACCGTGAAGTGGTTTAACGCAACCAAGGGCTTTGGCTTCATTCAGCCCGACGACGGCGGCCAGGACGTGTTCGTTCACATCAGCGCCGTGGAGCGCGCCGGTCTGGGCTCGCTGCGCGAGGGCCAGAAGATCTCCTACGAGATCGTCGCCGATCGCCGCTCCGGCAAGTCGGCGGCCGACAACCTGCGCGCCGCGGGCTGAGGCCGGGGGCCCTCGGCCCCGATCGGCTTGAACGAGCCAAACAAAAAAAGGCCGTGCGTGACGCACGGCCTTTTTCATTCTGCCGCGGCTGGCAAGTATCAGCAGCTAGAGGGCACATTGTTGTAGCGCACGCAGGCGACCTGACGCGGCCGCGTGTAGGAGAGATCGCTCAGCGTCACGCTCGACTTCAAGACGTAGCCGATGGTCGGCGTGTAAGTGTACTTGGCCTCGCTCAGAATGATATAACTCGACGGAATCAAGAGCGTCGCGGGGATCATCGCCGTGACGTTGTCGCCGGCGTTCCGAGCCGAGGTCGCCAGCGTGGCTTGCGTCGCGCCGTTAGCAATGGTGCCGGCCTTGCTCCACTTGACCGTGGCGACTCCGTTAGCGTCGATGTAGATTTCGGAGATGGTGCCCTTCACGAGCGAAGCGTCGTAAGGCATGACGACCGAGATGCTCGCTGTGAACGTATCCTTCATGCCGGAATCGTCGAGCGTGGTCGACTGCGACGTCAGGTCCGACAATGTCCGCGCGATCAACGTGACCTTGCGGTCGATCGCCACGGCGGACGAGATTTCGACGGTGCCGAAGAACGTTACCAGCATCAGCGGCACGATGACCGCGAATTCGGTCGCCGCGAGCGCCTGCGTGTCGGCGGCGAATCCGCTCATGGCGCAACGCGCATTCCTCCAGATATTCGCGATCGTCTGCATCGGTCCGCTCAGATCCATCTGCTTCAGAAGGGCTCGTTCTTGAACGCCGCGGTCGCCACCAGCAGCCGCTTGTTGCTGCACCCCATGTTGTAGCTGAGGCCGGTGACGAAGAGCGGCCACTGGTAGAACAGGCGCACCACGACCACCTGGCCGGAGCCGCCGGCGCTGTACTGCATGCCGCTCGGGTTGAAGCTGCAGGAATTGCCGAAATTGGTGAGACTTAGCGAACCGAAGGAGCTGGTGCTGACGACGTCGACGTAGAGCTTGCTGCAATCGAACAATGCCGGGATCTTGGTGCAGACGAAGGTCTTGAACGTCGTCTGATCGCATGCGGAGACCGAATTGGGCGTGGTCTGGCAGGCCGGCACCGAACCGCCCTGTGCCTGCGCCTGGCCGGTCAGGATTGCGCGCGCGGAGTCCTGCGCGATCGTCTCGAGCACCTGACTCGAGAAGAACATCAGCGCCGTCTCGATGATGGCGAACAGCAGCGCGAAGAACATCGGCGCGACCAGCGCGAATTCGACGGCTGCGGAGCCGCGGCGGTTGCGGCGAAACCGGGCCAGCGCTTTCCGGAGCGTGAACCTCGTAGGTGCAGGCGATCGCATCTCGTCAAATTCCCCAGCAACCGGCGGTCATCCGCACGTTCAATAGCGGAAACTGATTGTCTAAGTGTTTCAGGCGATCCGCATCCGGCGGACCGCGCCGTTAGGAATGCGTTAACCAGCCGCGCCCGAAGCGGACTGAGAGACGGCGCGCGCAGAGGCCGCCCGCGAAGCGGCAGGCAGCCCCGCGGGATCCTTCCTGCTCCGGCAGGGAAGGGCGAAGACCTAATTGGGCTTGGCGGCCGCGCCGGCACCGCCGCTGGCACTGGTGCTCAGCGAGCCGGCCTGGCTCATCGCGTTGTTGAAGTAGGCGTCGCTGTCGCCGAGCGTCACGCGGCGCTGGCAAGTCGGTGCGCAGCTGTAGGACTCGCGCTCGATCCCCCGATAGACGGTGACGAGCCGATCGCTCGGTCCTTCAACCTGGATCTGGCGGTCCACCAGAATCTCGCCACCGCGGTCGAGCGCGATGAAGTTGGTGGCACCATAGCCTTTTCCGGTCACGACGATCATGCCGCCCGGCTGCAGCGTGACGTCTGCGATCAGGGGATTGCCGACCACGATGGTCGCCACCTTGCCTGGCAGCCGTACCAGCTTGGCTTGGTCGACATTGACGGCGATGGTGTCGGCGGTGGCCTCGGCAAGGCCGGCGGCCGGCCAGGTCAGTGCCGCAGCGGCGACCAGAAGACAGGCGCGCGCATGTCGGCGCAGCATTTCTTTACGCATACTCTTACCCCCGGGACGTCACAAACCGGCAGAAGCACACAGCGGAGCCGGCGCCCGACCCGGCTAACCTGCCTTCAATTCGTGAACGTTCCGCAAACTCGCCGACGATTGTTTGAACGGACCGGCGTTTGCGGGTCGTGCCGTCTTCCCCTAATTGCGGAACGGATAGGCGAGCTGGCCCCCGAACTCCTTCGGCATGGTCGCTTCGTCCTTGCCGTAGTCCTGCGGCAGCCTGCCCTCCGGCATGCGGAAGGTGCCGAACAACACATCCCAGACCGGGAATGTCCCGGCAAAATTGGTGTCCCCGCCCTCTTCGAGCGAGGTGTGGTGCCAACGGTGGAATACCGGCGTCGCCAGCACGTATTTGAAGGGTCCGAAGGTCCAATTCAGATTGGCGTGCACGAAGGCCGAATGGAAGGTGGTGAACGGGCCGACCCAGATCATGATGTTCGGGGAGATACCGGCCATCAGCAGCACGACGTCGACGCTGATGGTCCCGAGCAGGAGATTGACGGGATGGAAGCGGGCTGCGGAAATCCAGCCGATCTCCTCCGACGAATGATGAATGGCGTGGTACTTCCAGAAGCCGCCGTCATGGAATAGCCGGTGCAGCCAGTACAGCATGAAATCGGACAGGACCAGGAACAGCACGGCCTGCACCCACAGGGGCAGCTGCGCCAGCGGACCATGGCCATTGTCGTAGAAGGCGATGAGATCGTCGGCGTCGCTGATGCCGAAGATGACGCTCGCGCCGACGATCAGGAGTCCGATCCGCATGGTACGGGCGAACACCGGAACGAAGAACCAGTAACAAATGTCGGTGACGATCTCCCGCTTGCGCCACCACGGCGCACCGGGATTGCAGGCCCAGAAGCGCTCCAGCACGGTGAAGACCGCCGCGAGCGCGAAGGTGACGGGAATCACTTTCACGATGGTTTCGCCGAGCATCAGGGCGACTTGCATGGGCAGGCTCGACATCGTCGCCTCTCTTACCGATTTCGGTATGCTTAGGCCTACTCCGCGAAATTTAAGGGAGGGTGAAGCAGACGCCGCGCAGGCGATGCATCCGGAACCCGGATCGAATCTGCGGTTGCCCTTAAGGCGAAATTCACCCTGGGCAGAAGCAACGCGCCGGACGTGGGTTTGCCAGATCGAATTAACTTCGCCGAAAGAGCTCGGCTTTCATGGTCATTGCGTCAACGACAGCGCCGAACGAGGCGATCCCACCAGACGGAGTTTTGTTCATGAAGAACTTGATTGCGCGTTTCGCGAAGGATGAATCCGGCGCCACCGCCATCGAATATGGTCTGATTGCCGCCGG
>JAEYTQ010000789.1 GCA_023433965.1 Pseudomonadota bacterium
CCGGATTGGCCGCGATGATGTCGTCGACAACCTTTTCGATCGCCGAAAGATCCGTGACCTGCTTCATGCCGCGGCTTTCGACCAGCGCGCGGGGATCGCCGCCTTCCTGCCAGACGATCTCGAACAGATCCTTGGCGATCTTGCCCGAGATCGTGCCCTCGCCGATCAGATCGATGATCGCAGCCAGCTGCTCGGCGCCAACGGGAGAGTCCGCAATACCCCGGCCTTCCTTGTTGAGACGCCCGAACAGCTCGTTGATCACCCAGTTCGCGGCCATCTTGCCGTCGCGCGCACGGTTGGCGAGCTTGTCCAGCACGGTCTCGTAGAACACCGCGCTCTCGCGCTCGGCGACCAGCACGCTCGCATCGTAGGACGACAGCCCGAAATCGGCGACGAAGCGCGCCTTCTTCTGGTCCGGCAGCTCCGGCAGTCTCGCCTTCAGCTCGTCGACGAAGTCCTGGCCGAACTCCAGCGGCAGCAGGTCGGGATCGGGGAAGTAGCGGTAGTCGTGCGCTTCTTCCTTGGACCGCATCGAGCGCGTCTCGCCCTTGTTGGGATCGAACCGGCGCGTCTCCTGCTCGATCTGCCCGCCGTCCTCCAGGATCTCGATCTGGCGCCGCGCTTCATATTCGATCGCCTGGCCGATGAAGGCGATCGAGTTCATGTTCTTGATCTCGCAGCGGGTGCCGAGCGGTGCGCCGGGCCTGCGCACGGACACATTGACGTCGGCGCGCAGGGATCCCTTCTCCATGTCGCCGTCACAGGCGCCGAGATAGCGCATGATCGAGCGCAGCTTGGTCACATAGGCCTTGGCCTGCTCGGCGTCGCGGATGTCGGGCTTGGAGACGATCTCCATCAGCGCGACGCCACAGCGGTTGAAATCGATGTAGGACAGCGACGGCGACCGGTCGTGCAGCATCTTGCCGGGATCCTGCTCAAGATGCAGCCGCTCGATGCCGATAGTGGCCGTCTTGCGGCCGTCGAGATCGATGATCACCTCGCCCTCGCCCACTATGGGCGATTTGTACTGGCTGATCTGGTAGCCCTGCGGCAGGTCCGGATAGAAATAGTTTTTGCGATCGAATACCGAGCGCAGATTGATCTTCGCGTTGAGACCGAGCCCAGTCCGGACAGCCTGCCTGACGCATTCCTCGTTGATGACCGGCAGCATGCCCGGCATCGCGGCATCGACCAGCGACACATGGCTGTTCGGCTCGCCGCCGAACGCGGTGGAGGCGCCCGAGAACAGTTTCGCGTTGGAGGTCACCTGGGCGTGGATCTCCATGCCGATGACCATCTCCCACTCACCGGTGGCGCCCTTGAGAAGCTTGTGCGTGGCCGTGCTCATGTCGTGCTCCCGAGCAGCGTGGCGGCGATCCGCTGCCACTCCGCTTCCAATGAATCCCTTGCCGCTGGCTGCCCGGCCTGGCGGTACCAGTAACCGGCATTGCCGAGATCGCCTTCGACGCGGTGCAGATAGGCGTGCACCCAGGCGGCATCGCGGCTGCTCTCGTCCTGGACGATTCCGTGCGCCCGGTCCCAATCGCCCTTGGCGGCCCACCACAGGCCTCTCAGCGGCGCACTCAACGCCGGCGCCGGCGCCGCGCCCTCGAGGCTCGCGATGAAATCAGCGGCATTCACCACCACCTCGCGGGCGTGAAACGGCCGGCCGCCTGCTCGATCACCTCGCCGAGCGAGAACAGCGTCTCCTCGTCGAAGGGCCGTCCGATCAGTTGCAGGCCGAGCGGCAGGCCCTGCGCGTCCTTGCCGGCGGGCACGGCGATGCCCGGCAGGCCCGCCATGTTCACGGTCACCGTGAAGATGTCGTTGAGATACATCTCGACCGGATCGGAGCCGCCTTTCTCGCCGATGCCGAAGGCGGCCGAGGGCGTTGCCGGCGTCAGGATCGCGTCGACGCCCCTCGCGAAGCAGTCCTCGAAATCCTTCTTGATCAGCGTGCGCACCTTCTGCGCGCGCAGGTAATAGGCATCGTAATAGCCGGCCGAGAGCACATAGGTACCGATCATGACGCGGCGGCGCACCTCCGCGCCAAACCCCTCCGCGCGAGTGTTCTCGTAGAGCTCGATGACGTTCTTGCCCTGCTCGCGCAGGCCGTAGCGGACGCCGTCATAGCGCGCGAGGTTGGAGGAGGCCTCCGCCGGCGCCACGATGTAATAGGCCGGCAGCGCGTATTTGGTGTGTGGCAGCGACACCTCGACCAGCTCGGCGCCGGCCGCTTTCAGCCAGGCCGCGCCCTCGCTCCACAGTTTCTCGATCTCGGCCGGCATGCCGTCGAGACGATACTCCCGGGGAATGCCGATCTTCATGCCCTTCACGGACTTGCCGATCGCCGCCTCGTAGTCCGGCACGGGGATAGCGACCGAGGTCGTGTCCTTCGGGTCGTGGCCGGCCATCGAGCGCAGCAGCATCGCGGCATCGCGCACGCTGCGTGCGATCGGCCCTGCCTGGTCGAGCGAGGAGGCGAAGGCGACGATGCCCCAGCGCGAGCAGCGCCCATAGGTCGGCTTGATGCCGACGGTGGCGGTGAAGGCCGCCGGCTGGCGGATCGAGCCGCCAGTGTCGGTCGCGGTCGCGCCCATGCAGAGCAGCGCCGCCACGGCCGAGGCCGAACCGCCGGACGAGCCGCCCGGCACCAGCGTGGTGTTGCTGCCCTCGCGCCGCCAGGGATTGCCCACGGGGCCGAAGCACGAGGTCTCGTTCGCCGAGCCCATCGCGAACTCGTCATTGTTGAGCTTGCCGAGCATCACGGCGCCGTCACGCCAGAGCTGCGAGGTCACGGTCGATTCATAGGTCGGCACGAAATTGCCGAGGATCTTCGAGCACGCGGTTGTGCGCACGCCCTTGGTCGCAAACAGATCCTTGATGCCAAGCGGAATGCCGGCGAGCGGCCCACCCTCACCCCTGGCGATCTTCTCGTCGACTGCCTTGGCCATGGCGCGCGCCTGGTCCGGCGTCTCCATCACGAAGGCGTTGAGCACGCGCGCCGCCTCGATCGCGGACAGATGCGCGTCGGTCAGCTCGAGCGACGTGAAAGTCTTGTCGGCGAGACCCTTGCGGGCCTCGGCGAGCGTCAGCGATGTCAAATCGGTCATTTATTGATCGGGCTGCAGAAGAACGGAGACAGAGT
>JAEYTQ010000114.1 GCA_023433965.1 Pseudomonadota bacterium
TCGTCTGTAAGTTTCCGGCGCTGTCGACGGCATCGGGAAAACTGCGGCGAAATGGCGGGCCGTGCGTACGGCAAAACCGTGTGGTCCTGGCCGTCGTTGCTACGGTCAAGCTCTTGCGGAGGCGGCAATCGCGTCAACCGGCGCGGGCGCTGGTGAATTCCATGAGGGCGAGGGAGGCCAGAAGGAACTCGGCTCCCGGGAGAGCGCGGCATAAGCCGTCCGACCATCGCGCAGGGAAGGCCGAGTGATCGGCACCACCTGTATGCTGCTGTGCGGTTCTTCTGCGTGTGCCTTTTGCGCAGCAGACCGCGGGTGCGTTGTCAGCACCCGGCCTTCCCTGCGCCCTCTTGATCGAGAGGGTGGCGAGATGAAGCAAAGCTCGGGCAAAATTACGCCGCGAGACCGCGACGGCATGTCTGCGGCACGTCCTCCGTCATTGCGAGAAGCGAAGCGACGTAGCAATCCATAATCCCTCCGCTGTATTGCCGCGCTCGAGGGTCCAACCCGTGGACGTCGACTGGCGCCGGCCCGATATCCAGCAATTCCGCTGGTGGACTCGCCTCCTGCATTCCGGTTCAATGGGCCGGTGAGCTTTCAAACCCATGCCAAAGACATGCGAGCCTGCCGCGCCACTTGCGCGAAACGGTCGGGAATGCTCTTTGCTTGAAAGTTATCCGTGGGCCGATCGGCCCCCGATCCAGAGAGATGAGATGAGCAAACTCGTTATCCGCGCCGGCGATTTCACCTTCGATGCCCGCTTCGAGGAGCAACTGGCGCCCAAGACCGTCGCCGCCTTTCGCAAGGCGCTGCCGTTCGAAAGCCACATCATCCATGTGCGCTGGAGCGGCGAGGGCGTGTGGATGCCGCTCGGCGATCTCGATTTCGGCGTCGGCTATGAGAACCACACCTCCTATCCCGCGCCCGGCCAGATCATCCTCTATCCCGGCGGCATCAGCGAGACCGAGATCCTGCTGGCCTATGGCGGCGTGCATTTCGCGAGCAAGATGGGCCAGCTCGCCGGCAACCATTTCATCACGCTGACGTCGGGGCTGGAGAACCTGGCGACGCTGGGCAAGAGCGTGCTGTGGAAGGGCGCGCTGCCGATCCGCTTCGAGGAAGTCTGAGGTGAAGGAGCCCCGCTACCCGCGCGATCTCCGCGGTTATGGCCGTAACCCGCCGCATCCGCAGTGGCCCGGCAACGCTAGGGTCGCGGTGCAGTTCGTCATCAATTTCGAGGAAGGCGGCGAGAACAACGTCCTGCACGGCGACCGCGCCTCGGAAGCGTTCCTGTCCGACGTGCTCGGCGCGCAGCCCTGGCCGGGCCAGCGCCACGCCAATATCGAATCCATGTTCGAATATGGCTCGCGCGCCGGCTTCTGGCGGCTGTGGCGGATGTTCAGCGAGCGGAAATGGCCGACCACTGTGTTCGGCGTCGCCACTGCGCTCAAGCGCAATCCCGAAATCGTGGCAGCCATGAAGGAGGGGGGCTGGGACATCGCCAGTCACAGCCTGAAATGGACCGAGCACAAGGACATGACCGAGGCGCAAGAGCGCGCCGAGATCGCCGAGGCGATCCGTGTTCATACCGATGCGACGGGCTCACGGCCGCTCGGCTGGTACACCGGCCGCTCCTCGATCAATACCAACCGGCTGCTGATGGAGGAGGGCGGCTTCCTCTATCTCTGCGACTCCTATGCCGACGATCTGCCCTATTGGGTGAAGGGCGCGAGCGGCAAGCAGCTCATCATTCCCTATACGCTCGATGCCAACGACATGCGCTTCATCAACCCGCAAGGGTTTGCCGAGGGCGAGCAATTCTTCACGTATCTCAAGGACGCGTTCGACGTGCTCTACGCGGAAGGTGAAACCGCGCCGAAGATGATGTCAGTGGGCCTGCATTGCCGCCTCGCCGGCCGGCCCGGGCGCGCAGCGGGTCTGATCCGCTTCCTCGACTATATCGGAAAGCACGAGCGCGTCTGGGTGCCCACGCGGCTTCAGATCGCGCAACACTGGCACGACAACCACGCGGATCTGGCGGCCGGCGCATTCGAGATCGGGTGAGTGCGAAGCCGCAGTTCCGCGGCGCGCGCCGCGCGTGCGCGGCAACCCGGCAAAATTGAAAGAGGGGGCAGCCAGAAGTGCCGGGTGCTTCTGGCCACCCCCTCCGAACCTCCTCCGGGAGGAGCAGGTGATCTGGGCAATGCAAGAAGCGTGCTACTTGCTCCGAAGGTCGTCTCGATGCCGTTCACGTCCAAATTCATGCCGAGTATCTGGCTGTTATCGAGGTGACTCGCCGCCCTCGCCATCATTTCAGATGTCCGTGCTGCCCAATGATCAGGCAACTCGGCGACCCGGGCGCGATGGGTAGCGTGGCCCGTGGTCACATTCATGCTAACCACGCCTTGGGTGGGCCAAGCGCCGCGGCGTGATTTGCCGCGAAAACCCAGGTCGATCGTCGCCAGGACAACCGCCGCCGGCGTCCAGAGAAGAGGAACCTTACCGAGATGGGCGCCGCCAACGCCGTTCACAATGCATCGCTCGGCGAGACGATCGTGCGTAGGATCAACGATCTGGCCGCGATTTCGGAGGCGGGTGACAACCTCACCCGCATCTATCTCACCAAGGAGCTGCGCCAGGCAGCGGACCTCATCCTCGGCTGGATGCGCGATGCGGGCATGAGTGCGCGCATCGACGGGGTCGGCAACGTCTGCGGGCGCTACGAAGGCGATCGGCCCGGTGCGCCCTGCCTGATGCTCGGCTCGCATTACGACACCGTGCGCGATGCCGGAAAATGGGACGGACCGCTGGGGGTGATCACGGCGATCTGTTGCGTCGCCGATCTCAGCCGTCGCGGCAAGCGCCTGCCGTTTGCGATCGAGGTGGTCGGTTTTGCCGACGAGGAAGGGGTGCGCTTTGCCTCGACCTTGCTCGGCAGCCGTGCGGTGGCCGGCACCTTTGACCCGAATGTACTGAACACCCGCGATAGCGACGGCGTGTCGATGCGCGATGCGCTCGTGCAGTTCGGCCTCGATCCCGACCAGATTGGTGCGGCCGCACGGGCACGGCGCGAGATGCTTGCCTATCTCGAATTGCACATCGAGCAGGGGCCGGTCCTGGAAGCACAGAATCTGCCGGTCGGCGTCGTCACCGCGATTGCCGGCGCCACGCGCCTTGCCGTGCGCCTGACCGGCATGGCCGGTCATGCCGGTACCGTGCCGATGGCGCTGCGCCGCGATGCGCTCGCCGGGGCGGCGGAATGCATCGGCGCGATCGAGCAGCTTTGCCGCACCGACCGGGGCGGCCTCGTCGGCACCGTCGGCCAGATCCAGGCGAGGCCCGGCGCGACCAACGTCATTCCCGGGGAAGTGTCGTTCAGCATCGACATGCGCGCGCCCACCGACATGCACCGCAAGCGCGCGGTCGCGGATGTCGTTCGCCAGATCGAGGCGATCGCCGAACGCCGGCAATTGGCGCTTCAGCTCGACGTCACCCACGAGAACCGCACAGCGCCATGTGCACCGTGGCTCCAGGACCAGATCGCTTCGGCGATCGAAGCCGAAGGCTTCGCCGTCTTCGAGCTGCCGAGCGGGGCAGGGCACGACGGCATGGCCATGATCGACATTGCCGATGTTGGCATGATCTTCGTCCGGTGCCGCGGCGGCATCAGCCATCACCCGGACGAGCATGTCGAGCTTGCCGATGCCGATGCGGGCGCGCGGGTGCTGCTGCGGGTCGTCGAGAACTTCAAGCCGCGGCGAGCCGGCGCTGGCTCGAGCTGACTGTCTCAGGCTCGCTTGTCATCGGGGCGAGACACGAATCGGTCACTTTCGCGACGGTGACCGGCTATCGCCGAGAATCACGACGAAACGAATGAACAGCGATACCTCCTTGCCGTCACATCGTGGAAACCGGTTTTATCAGGGCGTGACGGCGACCTTCGTCGCCAACGCGCTTCAGGCGGCGAATTTTCTCAGCGATCGATTCCTGAGAAATTCGGAACATGCGCTGTCGGCCATCGAGGACCTCTATCGGCACTCGATGGACAGCGCCTTTGCGCTGACCGAGGCCTTCCTCGTCACGGGCGCGCCGCACGCCTCCGCCTACTATCCTCGCGACTTCGCCTGGTTCTATCCAGACGTGCTCGATCCAGAGACCATCATGGACTCGCAGGACGCGGTGCGCCGTGTCCGCCTGCTCGAGCAGAGCGTGCGCCTGCTGCTGGAGGCGGTCCGCGCCAATGTCGTGACCACGACGATCGTCCCTGCGGGACGCGGTCGGTATCTCGGCGTGAACTATTTCTCGCCGCCCTCGGACACGCTGCTCGGCATCCTCGCCGGTCTCCAGCAGATGATCTCGGCCGAGCAGAGGCCATCGGCCTATCTGGCGATGTCACAATGTGCACATGCCGGCCGCCTGCTGCTGGCCGAATATGGCGACGACCTGAAGAGGGCGATTCTCCGGCTCGCGGGCGAGCTGGAGCCGGTCGACGACGGCGGTGCACGATGCTTGCTGTGCGATGCCAGCGCTTCTCGTTCCGCAGCGACCGACACCCGCGCCGAGCGCAGGCGTTTCGTCACCAACGCCTGCGTCTACACGACGTTCGTCTGGGGCGTGCAGATGGGACTCGTGGAAGAGAACGAGCTGAAGCGGCTGCTCGGGCGCGACCTCGCGCAATACAAGAAAGATCTGCTCCGCCTGTTCGGCAAGGATGGCTATATCAGGCATTCGCTGGATGGTCCTGTGGGGACGCCAGCTGCCTCGGTCGCGCTCGATTTCGTCGGCGTGTATCGCGGATTCTGGAATATGAGCGAGGTGAGCGAACGAGCCCTGTTTGCCGCGACGACGGATCTGATCATCGCCGAACCACGATTTCGCATACCGAGTACGTTCCACTTCCTGGTATCGGCGGAGAATCCGC
>JAEYTQ010000119.1 GCA_023433965.1 Pseudomonadota bacterium
CGAGGATGCCAGTCCTGGGTCAGCACCACATTGGCGAATTTTTGGGCGATCCTGTTGATGGCCGGGACGACCTTCTCGCCAGCGGGGACGGCGAGCGCTCCGCCGCTGCAGAAGTCGTTCTGGACGTCGATCACCAGCAGCACGTCGCGGTCGGAAATCTTCATCGCAAGCCCCATTCCATCGGTCCGGCCTCAAGCGCCGGACGCTTGCCGCCCAATGTCGATCTTCCGCCGCAGCTTCGCAACACCGAGCGCCTGCGGCGATACCGCGCCGGCGACCTTCCCTTGTCCTGAATGCAACGGTTTGACCTCGTCCGTGTTGACTAGGAACAATCAAGCGAGGATTCTCAGACCGTCCGCGCTTGCGGATCGGATCAGGAACGGAGGCGAAGGTTCCCGATGGCCGACGAGGCCGCGGAAACCGCAGGACCATGGGCATCGGCAGGACCGAAACAATTCTGCTCGCCGATATCGGCGGCACCAATGCGCGGTTCGCGCTGAGCACGAGCGGTCAGACCGGGCCGATCGACTATGTGAAGGTCGCTGACTTCCCGACGGTGCGCGAAGCCATTGCGGACGTTCTGGCGCGCCGGTCGGACGGCGAGCAGCCCCGGCGCGCGGTGCTGGCGGTGGCAGGTCCCGTCACCAACAACCGCAGCGTCATGACCAATAGCCCCTGGGTGATCGACGGCAACGAGCTGCAGCCGTCCCTCGGCCTCGATAGCGTCCAGGTGCTGAACGATTTCGAGGTCGTGGCCTGGTCCCTGCCCGCCTTGCAGCCTGCCGACTTGGTCCCTCTCGGCGGGGGCGATGGTTTGCCCGGCGAGCCGCTGCTGGTCGTCGGACCCGGAACAGGATTTGGCGTGTCGTGCCTGGTCGAGCGCCATGGGTCTCGACTGGCTGTCGTCACCGAGGCCGGGCACGCCACCCTGCCGGCCGAGAACGATCGCGAGGAGCGCCTGATCGCGTGCTTGCGCAAGCGTCTCGGCCACGTCTCCATCGAACGCGGTGCCCTCTCGGGCTCCGGGCTTCAAAATCTCTATGAGGCGATGGCCGAGGTCGATGGCGCACGGGTTCCGCATCGTGACGCTGCCGCGATTACCAAGGCTGCGCTGGAGGGCAGCTGCCCGATCAGCCACGCGACCCTGGAGATGTTCTGCGCCATTCTCGGCTCCGTGGCGGGCAATCTCGCGGTGACCTTCGGCGCCCGCGGCGGCGTTTATATCGCCGGCGGAATCGTGCCGCGCTTTCGCGAGTTCCTCGCCGCCTCGGCGTTCCGGGCCCGCTTTGAAGCGAAGGGTCGGTTCCAGGAGTATCTGCGTATCATCCCCACCCGACTCGTGGTCAAGCCTGATGCGAGCTTCCTCGGTTTGACGATGTTTGCCGAGCACAATCCTGGCTGAGGGCGACGCCGCGCAGCGAGTTCCCGTCATGCACAGCTGATTGCAGCGGAGCGCGGGTTCCACGCACGATCGTGCTTGCCTGCCTGTTCCCGATGAGAAACAATCGTCCGCGTGTGTGGCGTAGTTGCGGGGGCGTGACATGCGTAAGCAGGATCTGGGTTTCGACTATCACCGCTATCACCGTCTGCTGCGCGAAGCGGACAGCGATGACAAGCGGTTGGCTCTCATCGATCTCCTGATCGAGGAAAAGGCCCGCGACCGTTTGGCCGCGCAACGCGCTTCGGATCGCGCCGCCATGACGGCTCACACCATTGCCACGGTGCTGAGGAACGGCCGCCACACGCCCGGTTGACGCTCGCGAGCACGAGCGACGGCGAGATCGGTCAGCCCGGGATCGTGGCTGACCGCTCCGGAAACATCGAATCGATCATCGCCTTGAGCTGATCCATCGCGATCGGCTTGCGCAGGATCGGCCTGCGCCGGAGCAGCGACGGCAGCAGTTCCGGACCGTAGCCAGTGGCGAACATGAACGGCTTTCCGCGGCGTTCGATCAGGTCGGCGACCGGATCGACATAGACGCCCATCAGATTGATGTCGAGGATGGCCAGATCGTACTGCGCGGTCATGGCGAAGGCGCTGGCGTCGCGCACATTGTCTGCTTCCGCGACGACGTGGTGGCCGAGCTCCCCCACCATGTCGGCGATCATCATCCGGATCAACGCCTCGTCTTCGACCAGGAAAACGGAGAGTCCGTCCGTCATATCAACCCCGCAGTCAGCCTCGCGAAGCTAACCATAACCGAATTGCGGAGTGGATACACGAATTCGTGGCGGGCGCCGTTGATTCAGACGCGCCCGAACCCGTTCAACTCGATCAATCCAATCCGCGCTCGTGGCTGAGGCGTACCATCTCCTGGATGAAGACTTGCTTCTGCTTGTCGTCGAGGCTCGAATAGAGCGGCTCGGCGGCGTCGGCGACGTTGCGCTGGTCGGCTGCGCGGTCGATCAGGAACTGGGCCTCGTTACGCATTTGCTCGATGATGTCGTCGGGCGGATCCCGCTTGGCACGCGCAACCCTGAGGTTGAGCCGCTCCGCACCATTGTGCCCGAGGTAGTGCATCGCGCTGGAGAAGCCGTACCAGTGCTTCTCCTGATCCGGCGTGAGGTTCAGCTCGCTCTTGATCCGCTCGATATAGGCGTCGCTGTTGGCAACGATCTGTTCCGCGCTCTGCTGCGGTGCGCCGGGTTGGGTGAGAACCGTGACATTCTTGTCGTCTTTGCCGCCCTTGCCGTCCGGAGCGGCGTTCTTCGCTTCCTTGGTCGCCTTGGCGCCTTTGCCTGTCTTGGCGCTCTTGGCGTCCTTGGTCTTGTCTTTGTCCTTGGGCGCGCCCTGCTGCTTGGCGTCCTTGCTGGACTCCTTGGCGGCGGGCGGCGGGGGATTGCCGCTGGTGTTGCCGCCAACACCGAGCACGCCCGTGAAGACGCCAACCACGCCGCCGATCGCCCCGCCGAGCACGCCACCGACCGGACCGGCCGCCTTGTTCCCTGCCGCGGCGCCTTCCTGAACGCCTTTGACCAATCCCTGAGCATTCGCCCCCGCCGCTGCGCCGAGCAACAGAGCGAGCGTCGACCCCAGCGCGAACCATCGTCGCAGGCAAGGCCGCGCTGGGGGCGCCGGATTCATCATTCTCGTCTCCATCGTCGATCCAATTTGTCCTGGCGTGCGCAAGCAAACCACCAGCTGAACTCTATCGTTTCCAGCGCATCGCGGTCCAGACGCCGCCGAGTGCTGTCCACGCCGGAAAAGTCTGTCGTGCGAAGCGGTTATCCAGGCTGTTGCGAAACTGCGGCGTAATTGCGCAACGGATCGTTTCGGACAGGTGTGGCGCGAAGTGTGCGTCGCAAAAAACAAGGAGGGACGCGCCGTCCCGACATGGTCTCGCGGCATCCGTGGACACAACGTTAGTTTTAGACGCAGAGCCGTTCGGCTTTCTCGACAGATGCGATCAATCATGATCTGATCGCGCTACCAATTTGCTGCGGCTTGCGTTCATTTTCGGATACGGGCCGCCGCACCAATAAGAAACGCCAACAACAAGAGCTCAATAATCAACAAAGAAGTCTCTTAGAGGAAACTCCAACAACAACACCCAGGCGAGGAAACGAGATGTCACGCAAGAAACTGACGCGACGTCAATTTGTGGCTGCCACTGCTATGTCCTCTGCGGCGCTGATCACGGCGCCCTATGTCCGGGGCGCTTACGCCGCCGGCAAGCTCTCGATCGGGTTCTGGGACCATTGGGTCCCCGGTGCCAACAAGGCCTCGACCGAGCTCGTCAACGAATGGGCGGCGAAGGAGAAGGTCGAAGTCACGATCGACTACATCCCGAGCCAGGGCAACAAGAACCTGCTCACCATTGCCGCCGAAGCGCAGGCCAAATCGGGCCATGATATCTTCGCGATGCCAACGTGGTGGGCCCATGCCAATGCCGACCAACTGGAGAACGTGAGTGACATCATGGGGCCGATCATCGCCGAGAATGGCGATGTGAACGGCACGGCCAAATATCTGGGCACTGCCGGTAGCAAATGGCTCGGAGTCCCCGCCTGCGTCGGCAGCCAGATCAAGGGTCCCTGCTCCCGCATCGATCTGATGAAGAAGCATGCCGGCATCGACGTGCAGGCGATGTATCCGGCCGGCTCCGAACCGAAGGCGAACGACTGGACGCTCGACACATTCCTGAAGGCCGCCGAAGCCTGTCACAAGGCGGGCGTCCCGTTCGGCATCGGCCTCGGTGAGACCACCGACAACGTCGATACCGCAGGCGCCATCTTCCTGTCGTTCGGCGCCCAGCTCGTCGACGAAAAGGGCAATGTCACCGTCAAGACCGATGCGGTTCGTCAGGCCCTCGAATTCTACAAGAAGCTGATCAGCTTCCTGCCGCCCGACGTCGCGGCCTGGGACGACGCATCCAACAACAAATGGCTGGTCTCAGGCAGGGGGGCGATGATCATGAACCCGCCGAGCGCCTGGGCCGTCGCCAAACGCGACGCGCCGCAGGTTGCGGAGCAATGCTGGACCCACGGCTTCCCGGCCGGGCCGAAGGGGCGCTTTGCTCCCTACCTGCCGTACTTCTGGAGCATCTGGAATTTCTCCAAGAACAAGGATGCCGCGAAGAGCCTGCTGGTCCATCTGTCGAAGCCGGCGGCCATCGAGAAGATGGTCAACGCCAGCGGCGGCTACGACCTGCCGGCCTACGAGAAGCTGACGACGTTGAAGGTTTGGCAGGAAGAAGGGCCGCCGAAAGGCACGCTCTATCACTATCCGAACCCCTACAAGCATCAGACGCTCTCGATTGCAGCTTCGCCCGCGCCGCCGAAGATCGCACAGCAGATCTACGCGCAGGCCACGCTGACCAAGATGTGCCTGCGCTACCACCAGGGTGAAGCCATGGAGAAGACGCTCGCCTGGGCCGAAGGCGAGTGCGAAGGCTTCATGCGGGGCTGAGACCGACAGGGTGTCGCCGCAAGCGATCGCGTGTCGTCTTGCGGCGGCGCCTCCTCTCGCCCTCGCGCGAACCGGGAACAGCTTGGTTCTCGCACGAGCCCAAATCGATTCTTTGAACTGAACCGCGCGAGGAAGATGCATCATGGCGGATGTGGCATTGCGGCCGGACAGGATTGGCGCCACGCAACCGGCGCGAAGACGCTCCGGTTTGCAGAAAGCGCTCAAACGCAGATCGACCGCGGCGTTCCTGATGACGCTACCGCTGATCATTCTCATCGCGCTTCTGGTGATCTATCCCGCGTTCTATTCGCTGCATCTGGCGACCCTGAACAAGTCGATGC
>JAEYTQ010000162.1 GCA_023433965.1 Pseudomonadota bacterium
CCACAGCCCTCCGCTAGGTCACATCGCCACAATGCTCAAGGACCTCGATACGGTCGCCAACGTCGCACAGGCGACGTCGACACCGGTGCCGATGGCCTCCCTTGCCGGACAACTTTTCAGGCTGGCCAAGGCCGCGCACGGCGCGGAGGCGGATGCGCTCGAGATTTACAAGCCTTCGGCGGCAGAACGGTAGCCCATCGGGCGCGAGCCCACGCGCGCTATTGCGATTTCTTGCGCTCGTCGCCGGCGAGAAATCGGCCAAAGGTCCCTCGCGCGAAAAGCAGCGGCTCCTTCGCATTGTAGGTGTAGGCCTCGACCGCACCGAGAAAGATCACGTGATCGCCGCCATAGTAGCGATTCACGGAGCGGCACTGGAAATTGGCGACGCTCTCCGCCAGCACGGGTGCCCCGCCGAGGCCCGGCGCCCAGTCGACGCCGGTGAACTTGTCGTCCGACGATTTCGCGAATTTGTTTGCAAGCGCCTGTTGCGAAGCGCCGAGAACGTTGACAGTAAAATGGCTGGCGTTCTGGAAGATGGTCAGGCTGGAGGAATAGACGACGAGACTCCACAGGACCAGCGGCGGATTCAGCGAGACCGAGGCAAAGGAATTGCACGTCAATCCGTAGGGCTTGCCGTCAGGCGCGGCGGCCGTGATGATCGTCACGCCCGTTGCGTACGTGCCGAGCGCGTTGCGAAAGTCGCGAGGATCGATCTGCGAGCTGTCGCTCGCGAGCTCGTTGGCGGGATCGGGAGCGCCGGGCTGCCTCGGCAGATCATTCATCGGCCGGGCCTCACAGCGTGAGATTCTCGGACGGCAGGCCCAGCGCCACCCGTCCATAATTTGTTCCGGCCGCATCGAAGTTGAACGCCAGATGCGAATTGATCGCGTGGGCGTCTCGGAACTGTCGCTGCAATACGCCGCTCGTGAACAGACCGCGCGCGCCGCTCGCGGCAAACAGCATGGAGACCGCGTCCGTGCACAAGTTCACTGAAAAGGATCCGTCGCGCCGATACCGGGTTTTGGTCGCCATGTCGGGGACGTGCCCCTGCCCCGCGTCTTCCATGGCTTCGAGGCAGGCCGACCGCATGATCAGGCGTGCGGCGTCGATCTTGGCCGAGGCCTCGGCGATCTTGATCTGCGTGCTTTGAAAATCGCTCAGCTTCGCGCCGTTGTAGGTCGAAATGCGATGACGCGCGACCTCCGTATAATCGTCGAGGCAAGCCTGCGCATTCCCGAGCGCGACGCCGGAGAGGACGTATGGGAAGAGCGAAAACACCGGCAGCGCGTAAAGCGGATTCGGGTTGACCTTGCTTCCCGGCGTCGGCCCGCCTGAGAGGTCTCCGACCGCGACCGTCATGTGGCTGGCCACGAAGGCTTCCCTGACCTCCACGTCGCAGGACCCCGTTCCGCGCAATCCGGCGACGTTCCAGGTGTCCAGCACCTTGTAATCGCCTTTCGGCAGCAGGAAGATTCGATACTCGATGCCATCCGCCTCGTCCTCGGAGTAGACCACGCTCGCAAGCATGTTCCATTCGCAGGAAGCAACGCCGGACGAGAACGGCCAGCTGCCGTGCAGCCGGTATCCGCCCTCGACCCGCGTGGCGCGTCCGGCCGGAAAAATGAACGAGGATGCGATCAGCGTGTCCGGATCACGGCCCCAGACCAGATCCTGCGCCTTCTGCTCGAACATGCCGAGCATCCAGTGATGGCTCGCCAGATTGGCGAGATTCCAGGCCACCGACGCGTCCGCCTTTCCGAGCAACTCAGCGCAATCGACGAGGGCGACGTAGTCAAGCTCGGCGCCGCCGACCCGCGCCGGCTGGAGCATCCGGAACAGGCCGGTCTCGTGGAGATCCCTTTCGGTTTCCGGCGGGAGATGCCGCAGCTCTTCCGTCCGCGCCGCGCGCTCTCTCAATCGCGGCAGGAGCGCCGCAGCCTTGGCAATCATGGCCGCGTAGACCTCTCCACCGGCTTGTGGGCCGGCGGTGTGGATCATGCTTGGCTCATGGCCAGGCGCCATTCGTGTCCCTCGCTTTCACACATTTATGGGGCGGGACCTTCGTCAAATCAAGCCGAGGGAACGACTCAAGCCGACGCTGGAGGCTTGACCGTACCAAAAGCGCCCTTCTCGGCGACCTCGGCGATCCGACGCTCGTCATAGCCGAGCGTATCCTGCAGGACTTGCTTGGTGTGCTCGCCCAACAGGGGGGCCGCAACGGGATCGATCGCGCAGGTCAGGCTCATCATGATCGGCGGCTCGATATTCGGCACCCATTCCGCCGTGGGATGCGGAATCCGATTCAAGCGATGGCGGTCGCGAGCCTCGGGCGCATTGAAGCCCTCCTCGACGGTGCGGAGATAGCCCACCGGAATATTGGCCAGCTTCATCTTCGCCATCCAGTTCTCGAGCGTATCGCCTGCGAAGACCTCCGCGATGGCTGCCCGCAACAGCTCCTTGTTCTCCGAACGGGCTTTTCGCGTGGCAAACTGCGGATCGGTGATGAGATCGGGCCGATTCAGCACCTCGACCACGAGCCGGCGGTAGAGCCGGTCGTTGGCGCAGGCCATATAGAGAGGCCCGTCCGAGGCCTCATAGACCCCAACCGTGGGAGACCCGCTCGGCGAATTCCCGA
This sequence comes from Pseudomonadota bacterium, assembly GCA_023433965.1. Classification (GTDB taxonomy): domain Bacteria; phylum Pseudomonadota; class Alphaproteobacteria; order Rhizobiales; family Xanthobacteraceae; genus Bradyrhizobium. Next base: position 2,636 of record JAEYTQ010000162.1, read on the forward strand.
AACGTCCGGGGTTTTCGCCGTTGATGAGATAGGCCATGCCATAGAAACCGGTCATTCCGATCGCGACGTCGAAAAGGGCAACTTCGACATGCTGTCCGCGGCCGAGCCGGTCGCGCGCCAGCAGCGCGAGCAGGATGGCATTGCAGGCGGACATCCCCGTCGCCATGTCTACGATCGGCGGGCCGGTACGCACCGCCGGGCCGTCGGCAAATCCGTTGAGCGACATGAAGCCGCTTTCCGCCTGCGTGATGGGATCGAAGCCGGGCCGCGATGCGAACGGTCCGGTGCGTCCGTATGCGGAGATCGAGCAATAGACCAACCGTGGATTGAGCGGCGCGACCGACTCATAGTCGAGTCCAAACTTCTTCATGACCCCAGTCGAAAAGTTCTCCACGACCACATCTGCCTTGCGGATCAAATCCAGCGCAATCTCGCGCGCCTCCGGCACGGCAACGTCGAGGGCAATGCCGCGCTTGTTGCGGTTCAGGCTGAGAAAGGCGGCGCTCTCGCCGCCGATGTCGGCGTGCTCGTACGCGCGCGTGTCATCACCGCCGTCGGGATTTTCGATCTTGATGACGTGCGCGCCGAAATCGGCCAGCGTCTGGGTGCAGGCCGGTCCGGCGACCACCCGCGTAAAATCGACGACCAATAGACCATCGAGCGCGGCCGGCCCTCCCGTCCCTCGCGTTGAACGTTCCGGCAATTGAGGCTTGGTGGGCATCGATAGCGCTCCTTACATCGGCTTATGGCCGCCGATTTCCCGCAGGAGCAAACTTAAAGCCCGGCGCCACCGTCTTCGCAAGTACCTCGCTCGCATCGGTTCAATACGCAAAAAGGACCCGGCAGCCGCGCGGCTGCCGGGTCCTTTTTGCGTATTGAACCGATGCGAGCGAGGTACTTGCGAAGACG
>JAEYTQ010000172.1 GCA_023433965.1 Pseudomonadota bacterium
ATCGAGGCCGAGCCGAGCAGATGGCCGGCGTTCCAGTAGCGCGCGCGGACGCCGGGGATCACGTCGGTCCAGCGCTCATAGTCGATCGGGCGAAACGATTGCAGCGATGCGATCGCATCGGCCTGCGTGTAGATCGGCGCGACCTGCTTGCGCCCGCGCGAGGCGTTGCGCCGGTTCAGTTGCGTGACCTCGGATTCCTGGATGCTGCCGGCGTCCGGCAGCATGTAGGAGCAGAGGTCGATGGTGCCGCGCGTCGCCAGGATCGGTCCGTCGAAGCCGGCGCGCACCAGTTTCGGCAACAGGCCGCTATGGTCGATGTGGGCGTGCGTGAGCAGCACGGCGTCGATATCGGCTGGGCGAAACGGAAAGGCGCCGTAGTTCAGCTCCTTCAGCGTCTTCTGGCCCTGGAACAGGCCGCAATCGACCAGGAAGCGGCCCGCCGCGGTCTGGAACAGATAGCTCGACCCGGTGACGGTGCGGGCGGCACCGCAAAATCGAACGGTGATGCTCATGGCGTCGTCTCCGGAAAATGTGGTGTGGTCAGTTCGGACCGCAACGCGTCTGCAAGACTCTCGTCGAGCGCAATCGCGTTGGTCGGATGCGGCACGCTGTCGGTGGAGCGGATCGACCGGATGCCGGCCGCAGCGAATGCAGGGATCATCGGGGGTGGAAACAGCGCATGCGTCACCACCGCATCAACGGCGGTGGCGCCCATCGCCGTCAGCGCCTTCGCCGCGGCCATCAGCGTCGTCCCGGACGAGACGATGTCGTCCACCAGGAGCGCCGGCCGCCCCGAGAGCAGGCCGGGATCGGCAAAGCCGATGGCGACCGAGCGGTCGCCGTGCCGGATCTTTCGGGCTACCGTATGTTGCAATCGCAGCCGGCTCGCGACATCGCTCACCCAGGGCTCGGATTCCATGTCGGGTCCAATCACGACGGTTGCGGGGGCGATGCCGCCCGCCGCCAGCGCGCTCGCGATGGCCGGCATGGCGGACAGGTTCTCCGCCTCGATGCCTGGAAAGACGGACCTGATGTCGGGCGTGCGATGCAAATGCGCATCCACGGTGACGACGCGGTCCACGGTCGCTGCAAGGAGGCCTCCCATGACGCGCTGGCTGATGGCTTCGCCCGCATGAAATGCAGCATCCTGCCGCATGTAGCAGAGATAGGGCGCGACCAGGACCAGCCGCCTCGCGCCGTTGCGCCGCAGCGCCTCCGCAGCGAACAGCAGCGTGATCAGCTTGTCGTTGGGTTGATCGAGCGGCGCATAGAGGATCGTGGTGTCGGTCGCCGGCGCGACGGCGACGCGCAGCTCGCCGTCCGGGAAGCGATGCACGGCGATCTCGGCGCAGGAAAGCCCGAGCCGCGCCGCAAGGCGCTTTGCCGCATCGCGTCCGCCGGACAATGTCTGGAGCGCGATCGTGCTCACGGCGCCGTCTTGCCCTGCGGTGCCTCGTGACCATTGACGACGTAGCCCGTTTGTTCGGCGGCCGCGGCGACAACCAGATCGTGCTCGGGGCGGTCGAACGTGTAAACGCGATAGAGGGGCTCGCCCTGCTCGACGCGGTCGCCGATCTTCTTGAACAGGCGAATGCCGGCGCCCTTGTCCAGCGGTGCGCCGGCGGTGCGGGCGAGGCGGTTCATGCGCAGGCAGTCGATCGCGGACACGATGCCGTCACGCGGCGCCTCCACGTCCAGGCTGAGCGGTCCGAGCTCGCTGCTGCAGGTCGAGGGCCCCTGTGCGTCGATGATTTTCTGCATCTGCTTCAGCGCCGCGCCGCTGTCGAGCAGCTCGCGCGCCCTCGCATAGCCGGCGCCGCCGCGCAGCTTCGGATCGTATTCGAGCAGATGGGCGGCGAGCCGCAGCGACTTCTCGCGCAGATCGCGCGGCGCGCCCGGCTCGTTGCCGAGCACCGCCATGACGTCGTTGGCTTCGAGCACCGGTCCGATGCCGTTGCCGATCGGCTGGCTGCCGTCGGTCGTGATCACCTCGACCGTGCGGCCGAAGCGGTCGCCGACGAATTCGAACAGCTTTCGCAGCCGCATGGCTTCGACGCCGCCGGTGACCTTCGCAGTCGGGCCGACCGGGATGTCGATCAACAGATGGGTCGAGCCCGCCGCGATCTTCTTGGACATGATGGAGGCGACCATCTGCTCGCGCGTATCCAGGCTCAAGGGGCGCTCGACCGAGATCAGGACGTCGTCGGCCGGCGACAGGTTCACGTGCCCGCCCCAGATCAGGCACCCGTTGCAGGAAGAGACGATCGCCTTCATCTCCTCGACGCCGATATTCACCCGCGACAGCACCTCCATCGTGTCGGCGGTGCCGGCGGGCGAGGTGATGGCGCGCGAGGAGGTCTTGGGGATGGGCAGGCCATGAGCGGCGACGATCGGTACCACCACCATCGAGGTGCGGTTGCCGGGGATGCCGCCGATGCAATGCTTGTCCACGACGACGGGGGTCGGCCAGACCAATTGCGTGCCGGCCTGCGCCATCGCGCCCGTGAGGGCGAGAAGCTCGTCGCTGGTGATGAAGCTCGCCGATCCGATCAGGAAGGCGGCGATCTCCATGTCGGAGTAGCGATAATGTGCGAGGTCACTGATGATCGAGCCGATCTCGGCCTGGGTCAAGGTTCGTCCGCGGATCTTCGCACGCACCGCTTCCAGGCTTTCAGGAGGCGAGGCGGGCCTCACCGTGACCAGCGTCCCGACGGGCTCCGCGAAGCGCCGGAACGCCGGTTCGGAGAGGCCGATCTCGTCGGAAGCAGCAAGCGAGTCGTCATCTGTGATCAGCAAGGTCGCCAGCAGAACCTTGCCGCCGTGACGAAGCTCGACGCGGCTGAAGCCGCGGAAGATCTCCGCGCGCAGCGCCTTGGAGTGCCTGGAGACGACGACGACGTTCTCGCGGCCGGTATCGAGGCGGACGCGGCGGATCTTCAGCTGGGAACGTGGAAGGTCTGGATGCATGGACGGGCCGGCGGCAGGGAGTTGGACCTCCATGCTTAGACGCCGCGGTCCCGATGCTGTTGACCCAGATCATGGCCCGCAGGTCCGGAAGACGCGGCGCCAGGTGCGGCGCGCCGTGACTCGGGGCAGGGGGCCGGCCGTTACTTCATCGCCGAGCTGATCGAGTTGAACTTGTTGTTGAGCAGTACAGCGCCGGTACTGTTGACGATGGTCACGATTGCCAGAGCGATCCCTGCGGCGATCAGGCCGTACTCGATTGCGGTAGCGCCATTCTCATCGGCAAGAAAGGACCTAAGCAGACGCATTGCCAACTCCCGTTCATCCGATCCGATGGATGGTCGCGTCGTTATCGGACTTGTAAATCGATCGAATAAGTCTTTGTGCGCGCCAAAAGAATCAAACCCGGGCGATCGCGCCTTCGCTCATACGACGGCATCCATTAAATTAAGGTTCCGTCGATCCGTCCAAATGGAGAGAAGTCGGCAGCCCCGGGCCGGCTGCCCGGGGCGTAGGGTCCGCCAGGGCGTGATTGCGCGAGCCTCTTAACCGATTGTTGAGCCTGTTCATCACTGGCAAGGACACGATCGCGCTCAGCCCCGGCGGCCGTCTGCGTTCAAGGCCCGCAGCATGGCGATGCGGGCGAACATCACCCAGCCGCCGCCGGTCTCGGCCGCATTGATCAGGGTCTCGATGGCGGTCTGCCAGTGAGCCTCGTGCTGGGTGTCCTCGGGCAGCTGCATGATGTAGTCCGCCGCATCCTGGAGCGTGAGCAGCTTGCGCTTGCTGCTCACGCGAACCGGATCGTCGAACGCCGTCGACCAGGGCATGTCAGGTCGCCTGATCGGCGAGAGGAGACATCACGGCGCGATCGAAAGGGAGGCGGGACTAGCCGGCCTTCTTCGCCCGCGCCGGCGCGCGCACCGGCTTGTCGGCCTTCTTCGGGGCGTCCTTGGGGGCCGCCTTGGCCGCTGCGTCCTTGCCCTTGCCTGATATCGGCAGCAGCATCTCGCGCTGGCCCTCGACGCGCTTCTTCGGCTTCTTGGCCTTGGCGGTCTCCCTGGCCACCTTCGCCGCAGGCCCGACGTCCTTCTCGCTCGCGATGCTCTTCGTCAGCGCGTCCATCAAATTGATGACGTTGCCGCCGGTCTTCGGTGCGGCCTTGGCGGCGATCGGCATGCCGCTGCGCTTCTTGTTGATGAGATCGATCAGCGCGGTCTCGTAATGATCCTCGAACAGCTCGGGCTCGAACGCGCCCGACTTCTTCTCGACGATGTGCTTTGCGAGGTCGAGCATGTCCCTGGTCAGCTTCACGTCCTGGATGTCGTCGAAATATTCCTTCTCGCTGCGGACCTCGTAGGGGTAGCGCAGCAGCGTGCCCATCAGCCCGTTCTCGAGCGGCTCCAGCGCGATGATATGCTCGCGGTTGGTCAGCACCACCCGGCCGATCGCGACCTTGTCCATGGTGCGGATGGTCTCGCGGATCACCGCATAGGCGTCATGGCCGACCTTGCCGTCCGGCACGAGGTAATAGGGGCGGATCAGGTAGCGGTTGTCGATGTCGGCCTTGGGCACGAACTCGTCGATCTCGATCGTGTGGGTGGAGTCGAGCGCGATATCGTCGAGCTCGTCCTTTGTGACCTCGATATAGGTGTCGGTGTCGACCTTGTAGCCCTTGACGATGTCCTCGGAGGTCACCTCGTCCCCGGTCTCGGCGTCGACCTTGAGGTACTTGATGCGGTGGCCTGTCTTGCGATTGATCTGGTTGAACGAGACCTTCTCGGTATCGGAAGTGGCCGGATAGAGCGCGACCGGGCAGGTCACGAGCGACAGACGCAGAAAACCCTTCCAATTGACGCGGGGGGCCATGGGCTACTCCAAACGCAACAGAGGACAACGTCCCAGAATACCATCGGGGAACAGCGAATCCTAGCAAGGCCGGTCGCTGAATCCGCCAACTGCGTTAACCGGCCCTAAGGCGTGTGGTTGCGCGTCGATCGAACGCCAAAACCGGAACATCATATCGGATCGGGCGTTGGCCCCGGACACATGACTGCGAGGAAGTCGCGGTCGTCACAGGCGGCACGCAGAGATTGAGGGCATCATGGCAACGCGAGAGCAGCAGCGAATCGTCGAAACGCCAACCGAGGCGCGCCAGGGCGAACCTGGGCCGTCAGTGGCCGCACTGCTCGCCATATCGACCGGGCTGGCAATCCTGATCCTCGCCGTGGTCTGGTTCGTTTTCTTCCGGACCTGATCGCCGGACCGGCCCGCCGGATCCTCGACCCGCCGCGCGATGCGGCACTTTGCGCCCGCACGCCGCGATCGTCTCGCGGATGGCGGGCGCAGTCGCATGGGCGCGACAGATCGTCTATGACCAAAATGTAAGGTAGGCCGGTTCCTCACGTTCATATTCAGTTCACGCCGGAATTGCTCATCTCTGGCGGTGTTCATGCGGCCTGTTCTTGCAGATCTTTGGAGAGAAGCGTGCGCCTGCTCGTTGTTGAGGACGACCCCGATCTCAATCGCCAGCTCACCAAGGCGCTGACCGATGCCGGTTATGTCGTCGATCGGGCCTTCGACGGCGAGGAGGGGCACTTTCTCGGCGACAACGAGCCCTATGACGCCGTGGTGCTCGACATCGGTCTGCCGAAGAAGGACGGCATCTCGGTGCTGGAGGCCTGGCGCCGCAACGGCCGCACCATGCCGGTCCTGATTCTTACCGCACGCGACCGCTGGAGCGACAAGGTGCAGGGCTTCGATGCCGGCGCTGACGACTATGTCGCAAAGCCGTTCCACCTGGAGGAGGTGCTGGCGCGCATCCGCGCCCTGCTGCGCCGTTCCACCGGCCATGCCCAGAGCGAATTGTCCTGCGGCCCCGTGAAGCTGGACACCCGGACCGGCCGCGTCAGCGTGTCGGGCAATCCGATCAAGATGACCTCGCACGAATATCGGCTTCTGGCCTACCTGATGCACCATTCCGGGCGGGTGGTCTCCCGGACCGAGCTGGTCGAACATCTCTACGA
>JAEYTQ010000260.1 GCA_023433965.1 Pseudomonadota bacterium
TGACGACGGACGATCGTCCGGCCTGGACAATCCGCCGCCCTTCACGAGGAGACTGAACATGATGCGGCCGGCGCTTGTATTGATCTCGCTTCTTTGGCTGGCGGCTCCAGCGCATGCGGAGCCGAAATACCCGCAATCGACCATCCGCATCGTGCTGGGCTTCGGTCCGGGAAGCGCCCCTGACGTTGCAGCCCGCATTCTGGCCGACCAGTTCACAGCGGCTTGGGGTAAGCCTGTCGTTGTCGAGAACATGCCCGGAGCGGGCGGCAACATCGCGGCAGGCCACGTCGCCAAGGCGGCGCCCGATGGCGCCACGCTGCTGATGGCAGGTAACGCGGCGATCGTCATCAACCCCTCGCTCTACGCAAAGCTGCCCTATGACCCCTCGCACGATCTCGTCCCCGTCGCGCAGGTCACGGTTGCACCGAACATTCTGGTTCTGAACAAGGACGTGCCGGCTGCCAACGTGCCCGACCTGGTCGATCTGGCGCGGCGCAGCCCCACCCCCCTCACCTTTGCCTCGGCCGGTGTGGGCACCTCCACCCATCTGGCGGGCGAGCTGTTCCAAACGATGGCTGGAATCAAGATGCAGCACGTGCCCTACCGGGACGGCGCGACGTTGTTGAGCGACCTCACTGCCGGGCGCGTCACGATGTTCTTCGGCAGCATCGCCTCGGTGCTTCCGCAAGTCCGCGAGGGCAACCTGCGCGCACTTGCCATCACATCGTTGCAACGCTCGCCGGCGGCGCCCGACATCCCGACGCTGGATGAGGTCGGCTTTCGCGGCTTCGAGGCGACCGCCTGGTTCGGCCTGATGGCGCCGGCCGGAACGCCGGCCACGGTCATCGCGCAGTTGCACGAGGAGGCTCGAAAGGCGGTGGGAGCGCCCGCTGCGCGACAGAAGTTCGCCGCCCTCGGCATGGAAACGGTCATGCGCACGCCCAGCGAGTTCGCCGAGCAGATCCGGACCGAAACCCCGAAATGGGCCGAGCTGATCAGGAGGGTCGGCATCGCACCGATCCAGTGACCGCGATCCTGACCGACGAGACCGCGGGGCCTATGGGCCCCGGCTCGGCAGCGCATCGCTCACGCGCTGCGCAGCGTCCGGGGCACGTTCATTTCCTCGGCGACGGTGCGCGCCTACGCCTGCTTCTTCTTCCCCTTCGCCGCCCTTGGCACCGGTTGCGGCTCGGGATTGCCCTCGATCGCGGACAGGCGGCCGGAGGTGAACGTGTAAATGCCGGCACGCGGACCGGTGGTCCAGGTCACCACGGCGACGCGGCGGCCGGCGGCATCGTTGGACAGGCTGACGGTCGAGGGCGCGCCGATGCCGCGCACCACGTCGCATTCGGTGTGGCCGAGCGCGACCGTGCCGCCCATCGGCACCGTCGTCGCGGCGTTGGCATCGGCCGGCCCGGGCGGCGGCGCCATGCCGGGACAGGCGCCGTCGGCGCTGACGAGATCCTCGGCCGCCACCGGCTTGTCGGGGGTCAGCGGCGGCGATTCGATCGAGATGTTCTTGATGAAGAGACGGCCGGGTCTCTGAAACCATGCGGCGTCCTTGGAAAGCAGATCGCTCGCGCCCGAGCAGCCCGCGACCAGCGGTGCCACGGCAGCCAACGCAAACATGAGCGAGCCGGGAAGCTTTTGATGTCGCACGATAAACTCATTCCCCGCGTGAAGGAGCAGCCCTAAGCGTTTGTCCCAACACCCCTTTGCGGCACGAAGGTGGCCGAAGCCAGCCTCGCCCGAAAAGTGAAAATTATCATTAATTGCGGCTAGTTGCGCTTCTGCCACCGGCCCCGGTCGTCGGCCTGCCAATAGGTGACATCAAATCCCCTCGCCTTGCAATCCGTCCAGGCCGCGCGGGCAAGCGCAAGCGCGTCGGGATCGTCGCCGTTGAACAGCAGCACCATGCGCTCATAACCCTCGCCGTCCTCCGGCAGCGCGGCATTGTCGATCAGGAAGCGGACATTGGCCCCGTTGGGATTGCCGCCCTCGTGCGCCAGCACGATCGGCTGATCGGCGACGTCGTTCACCCGCCACGTCGCGTGCGGCAGGAACGAATCCTCGCGATAGGTCCACAAATGCGCGTCGAGCGCATCGGCGCGTTCCTCCGAGGTCGCCTGCACCACGACACGCCAGCCGCGCTCGAGCGATTTCTCGAGAAGCGGCGGCAACACATTCTCCACCGTCATGTTTTGCAGATGGTAGAACAGCACTTCAGTCATGTCGGATCATTTGCGCTCGTAGTGGTCGGCGACCAGGCGATCGAGCAGGCGGACGCCGTAACCGCTTCCCCAGCTCTGGTTGATGTCGGTCTTCGGCGCGCCCATCGCGGTGCCGGCGATGTCGAGATGCGCCCAGGGCACATTGTCGACGAAGCGCTGGAGGAACTGCGCGGCGGTGATCGAGCCGCCATGGCGACCGCCGGTGTTCTTCATGTCGGCGAACTGGGAATCGATCAGCTTGTCGTATTCGGGGCCGAGCGGCATCCGCCAGACCTTCTCGCCGCATTCGATGCCGGCCGTAAGCAGCCGGTCGGCCAGCTCGTCGTTGTTGGAGAACATGCCGGCATGCTCAGTGCCGAGCGCGACCATGATCGCGCCAGTCAGCGTGGCCAGATCGACCATGAATTTTGGCTTCACCTTCTTCGCCACATACCAGAGCACGTCGGCCAGCACGAGGCGGCCTTCCGCATCGGTGTTGATGATCTCGATGGTCTGGCCCGACATCGAGGTGACGATGTCGCCCGGCCGCTGTGCATTGCCGTCGGGCATGTTCTCGACGAGGCCGATGGCGCCGACCACGTTGGCTTTGGCCTTGCGCGCCGCCAGCGCGTGCATCAGGCCGACGACGCAGGCCGCCCCCCCCATGTCGCCTTTCATGTCCTCCATGCTGCCGGCCGGCTTGATCGAGATGCCGCCGGTGTCGAAACAGACGCCCTTACCGACGAAGGCGACCGGCGCCTCGCCCTTCTTAGCCCCGTCCCAGCGCATGATCACGGTGCGGCTCGGCCGTGCCGAGCCCTGGCCGACGCCGAGCAGCGCGCCCATGCCGAGCTTCTGCATCGCCTTGACGTCGAGCACCTCGACCTTGACGCCGAGCTTGCGGAGTTGGCTGGCCCTGCGCGCGAATTCCTCGGGGAACAGCACGTTCGGCGGCTCGTTGACGAGGTCGCGCGCAATGATCACGCCGTCGACGACGTGGCCGGCCGCGGCGAACGCCTTCTTCGCCGCCCCGGCATCGCCGACCGCGAGCGAAACATCGGCGCGCGCGCCGCCCTCCTCACCGTCCTTCTTCCTGGTCTTGTAGCGGTCGAATTTGTAGCTGCGCAGGCGCAGGCCCGAGGCAACGGCGACCGCCTGCTCGCTCGTCATGGCGCCGCCGGGCAGCTCCGCCATGATGGTCATGGCGCTGGTGCCGGCGGGCAGCTTGCTGGCGGCCACCCCGCCGAATTTGAGGAAATCGTTCGCCTTCAGGCCGGTCGCCTTGCCGGCGCCGATCACGATCAGCCGGGTCGCCTTGACGCCCTCCGGCGCCAGAATGTCCAGTGCAGCCCCGCTCTTGCCCCTGAAGGCGGCCGCAGCCGCAGCGCGCTTCACAATCTCGACAGCGCCGCCCAGCGCTTTCGCCGTCGCCGGGCCGAGCTTCAGGCCGTCGTCGCAGAACACGACCAGGATGCCACGGGGGGCGGCAGACAACGGGACAAAGCCGACCTTGATGGCATCGGACATGGATAACTCCTCCAAAACATGGGCTTTTCGCGATCCGGCGGTCTCGGCCACGGGCCGGCGCTGAACGGCGATTCACTGGACTTTCGCCACTATGGGCCACCCGCCCGGCAGATGCCAAGCGCCGCCGTGGCCCCCACGCCACAACAGCGAAATATTAACCATAGGAAGAGGGTGCCATGGGGCAGCCATTTTGTTGACGGATCAAAGGGATGGTAGTGAGAGAATGAACCGGCGGAAGAGCCGTTGGCCGACCTTGGGGATCCCCCGATGGGGATTGGTTGGGCAACCGGAATTCCGAACGGATTTGGGGCTTGGTGGGAATCGTGCGGTAGCGCATGGGGTCGATCGATAGGTATATCTTCCGCACGACGCTGGCGTCGTTTGCGCTGGTC
>JAEYTQ010000257.1 GCA_023433965.1 Pseudomonadota bacterium
TGCCACCGCCAGATGATCGCGGAGATCATCGAGGAGCGCGATGGGGTGGCCGTGAAGAATTTGGTGGGGCGGCAGGTGTAGCTACGCCCGTCATTCCGGGGCGCGCGTAGCGCGAGCCCGGAATGACAAATCACCCCTCCCCCGCCAACCTGAACATCCCCTCCATCATCTGCACGCAAGCGCCGCCGACGTGAGCGGACACGATCCTGCCATCCTGCTTGCGCACGCGCGTCGAGAGGATGCTCGGGCGGCCCATGTCGAAGCCCTGGCCGATGGTGAGCTTCAATTCGCCGTCGCGCGCGGGATCGAGATCGGCGAACAACGCGGCGGCGGCGACCGTCGCACTCCCGGTGGCGGGATCTTCGATCAGGCCGCTTGCGCCGGGAAAGAACATCCGCGCCTGCCGCTCGCAGGGCGCCTCCGCTGCCGGCACATCGCGCGTGTAGAAGTAAACCGAGAAAGCGCCGTCGTGCGGCAGCATCCGGCCAAACGCAGCTGCGTCGGGCTTGGCCCTGCGCACGGCTTCGCGCGATCCCACCTCCGCCACCACGAACGGCGTTCCGACGCCGACGACTTGCGGCGCATGATGATCGGTCTTGATGTCACCCGCCGCCAGCGAAATGCAGGCGGCGACGTCGGCTGGGGACAGCTGCGCAAGCCTCGACAGGTTCTGTGGCGCGGTGAGCTCGGCGCTGATCACCCTGCCCTCCTCCCGCACGATATCGACCGGGACGAGACCCGCCTTCTCCTCGAACAGCAGCCGCGGCTTCGGCTCTTTCGCGATCGTTGCCAGCACGAAGGCGGTGCCGACATTGGGGTGGCCCGCAAACGGTAGCTCCCGAACCGGCGTGAAGATGCGCACTTCCGCATCATTGGCCTTGTCGCGCGGCGGCAGCACGAAGGTCGTCTCGGAATAGTTGAACTCGGTGGCGACCGCCTGCATCTGCTGTGTCGTCAGCCCGCCGGCGTCGAGCACCACGGCGAGCTGGTTGCCGCCGAAGGCGCGATCGGTGAACACATCGACGGTGATGTAGCGGCGCTGCATCGTCAGCTCCTCATGCAAGTCGCGGCCGCGACAGGCCGCACCGCCCGGCAATTTACAAGCCGGCGATATCCCCCGTCATGCCCCAAAATTGAGTGCAATCGGAGCAATCAGAATGATGCGCTACCCCAGCTGAAACACCGGCACCTTCTGCGCGTAGCCGCGCACGGTGACCTCGCCGAGCGCGACGGCATCGCTGCCGTCATCGCCCAGCGCCTCGCGCACCGTCGAGGAGATCAGCAACTGCGAGCTGAACTCCTTGTTGAGCGCCTCCAGCCGCGAGGCGAAGTTCACGGTGTCGCCGATCACCGTATATTCCTTGCGCCGGGGCGAGCCGATATTGCCGGCGACGACTTCGCCGAAATGGATGCCGATGCCGATGCGCAGCGGCCAGCTGGTGTCTGCGTTGATGCGGTCCATGGCGTGCAGCATCTCACGGCCTGCGGCAACCGCGCGCTGTGCGGCGTCGGAGGCCTCCAGCGGCGCGCCGAACAGCGCGAGGAAGCCATCGCCCAGGAACTTGTTCACGATGCCGCCGTGGCGGTCGAGAACGTCGACGAGCACGGCGAAGGCACCGTCGAGCCGGTCGACCACTTCTTGCGGGGTGCGCGACTGCGCGCCGGCGGTGAAGCCGCGGAAATCGACGAACATCACCGCAACGCGGCGGACGTCGCCGCCGCCGCCGGTGCCTGATGCCATCAGCCGCTCCACCACCTGTGGGGAGACGTGCTGGCCGAACAGGTTCGTCACCCGGTCGCGTGCGGTCGCCGCCGTGATGCTCGCGGCGAACTGGCGGCGCAGCTGAGCGCCGACGGCACCCGCCAGCACGCCACAGATCAGGATGACGACGCTGCGCACCGCGTGGAAATAGATCAGGGGATCGCCGGCCTCGTCAGCCGCGTTGTAGTACAGCGCGACCGACAGAAGTCCGGCTGCGGCGACGAAACCCGTGAATGCAGAGAGCCAGAAATCGAGCCGCAAGGTCGAGAGAATGACGAAGATGAAGTACATCAGCGGCACGGCAAAGCCCAGAGCCTGAGTTGGGCCCATGGTCCGGGTCTGCAGGATCAGGATCACCGTCGGCAGCGAGGTCTCGATCAGCGTGCCGATATAGCGCCGGATCACCGGCAGATCGCGATCGAGCCGGAGATTCCTCCTGATCTGGGAGTGGACCCAGACCTCGAACAGGATGAAGCCGCCGAGCAGCCCATAGACCACGATGATCCCTTCCGTCCCGCGCCAGACCCGGTTCACCACGGCGGGGTCGATCAGATAGATCGCGGTGAGCAGCAGCAGCATGATGCAGCCCGTCAAGATCAGCGCCCGCACCCGAAGCAGCTCGGTGCGCAGCACCTCCCGCGTCAGCTCGCGCTCGAAATCCTCCGACAACACGGCATGCTGCCGCGTCTTCCTGCTCGCAAAACGAACCATCATTCCCCCTTGTCGTTCTGGGCGCGGCGCAGCCGCGAGCCTAGAACGACGTCACAGGACACTTTGCCTCAATCCAGCGTGCGGCGGAAGCGCGTCACGGCGATGGTCATGGCGAGCAGCATCAGGGCCGCCAGCGCCAGCGTGTCGAAACGCAGGTTCTCCATGGTGGCGCCCTTGAGCATGATGGCCCGGACGATCCGCAAATAATGGGTCAGCGGCAGAGCCTCGCCGAGATATTGCGCCCAGGCCGGCATGCCTGCGAACGGGAACATGAAGCCGGAGAGCAGGATGCTCGGCAGGAAGAACATCATCGACATCTGCATGGCCTGGAGCTGGTTCTGCACCACCGTCGAGATGGTATAGCCGATCGACAAATTGGTGGTGATGAACAGCGTCGAGAGCAGCGCCAGCAGGAACAGATTGCCGAGCACGGGCACGCCGAACAGGCCCACGCCGATGCTGATGATCAGGAAGGCCTGGACGAAGCCGACCAGCACGTAGGGCACGATCTTGCCGAACATCACCTCGACCGGTTTGATCGGCATCGACAGCAGGCTCTCCATGGTGCCGCGCTCGACCTCGCGCGTCACCGAAAGCGCGGTGAAGATCAGCATGGTCATGGTGAGGATGGTGCCGACGAGCCCCGGCACGATGTTGAGGCTGGAGCTGGCTGCCGGATTGTAGCGGGCATGGGCGCGGATCTCGAACGGCATCTCCGGGGGATCGCCGATGTAGAGATCGTGCTTGAGCGCGGTCTGCACCACCATGCCGAGCGAGCCGATCGCGGCGCTGGCCGCGACCGGATCGGTGGCATCGGCCGCGACCAGCAGCGCCGGCCTGTCGCCGCGCCGCACCGCCCGCTCGAAGCCGCGCGGGATCTCGACGCCGAACAGCACCTTGCCGGATTTCAGGAGGTTGTCGAAATCGTCGACGTCGTGCACTTCATAGAGGAAGCGGAAATAGGCGGTGTTCTCCAGCGCCTTCAGGATCGAGCGGGCGAGATCGGAATCCTCCTGGAGCAGCACGGCGCTCGGCAGATGGCGCGGCGTGGTATTGATGGCATAGCCGAACAGCATGAGCTGCATCACCGGCAGCATCACGATCATGGCGAAGGAGACGCGATCACGCTTGAGCTGGATGAACTCCTTGACCAGCATCGCATAGGAGCGCCGCAGGAAGCCGAAACGGCCCCGGGTTTCGCGGCGCGGCGCCGGATGCTCGACCGTGGTCATTGGAAATTGTCCTTGGAGCGCCCCATCAGCTCGATGAAGACGTCCTCGAGCGAGGGCTGCGACTTCTGCCAGTGCAGACCGCCCTTCGCGCGCCAAGGCGCGATGCTGCCTTCGAGCGCCGCCACGTCGCGCCCCGAGACATGAAGGGAGGTGCCGAACGGCGCCACCATGTCGATGCCGGGCCGGCCTGTGAGGGCCGCGGCGAGCTCGTTCAGGGTGTCGCCCGTGACGGTGTAGGTGGTCAGCGCTGATTTGGCGATCACCTCTTCCACCGTGCCGTGCGCCAGCAGATAGCCGTAGGCGATATAGGCAATCTCGTGGCAGCGCTCGGCCTCGTCCATGTAATGGGTGGACACCAGCACGGTGAGGCCCTCGGCGGCGAGTGCGTGGATCTCGTTCCAGAAATCGCGCCGCGCCTTGGGGTCGACGCCGGCCGTCGGCTCGTCGAGCAGCAGCAATTGCGGATTGGGCAGCGTGCAGGCCCCGAGGGCCAGCCGCTGCTTCCAGCCGCCGGAGAGCTCGCCGGCGAGCTGCTCCTCGCGCCCCGACAGTCCGAGCCGCTTGATCATGTCGCGCGCGGCGCCCCGCGCATCGGTCAGGCCATAGAGCCGCGCGACGAATTCGAGATTCTCGCGCACCGAGAGATCCTGATACAGGCTGAAGCGCTGGGTCATGTAGCCGACCTGGCGCTTGATCTTCTCGGCATCGCGGCGGATGTCGTAGCCGAGACAGGTGCCCTCGCCGCTGTCGGGCGTCAGCAGGCCGCACAGGATGCGGATCGTCGTGGTCTTGCCCGAGCCGTTGGGGCCGAGAAAGCCGTAGATCGAGCCGCGCTTCACCTGCATCGACAGATCGTGCACGACCTCGCGGCCGCCGAACGACTTGGTCAAACCCTTGACGTCGATTGCAATGCCGCTCTCGTCGCTCATCGCTTGTCCGCCACCGGCATCTTGGCCTCGGAGGTCGTCTCGGGAGTCCTGGGA
>JAEYTQ010000323.1 GCA_023433965.1 Pseudomonadota bacterium
CGCGAGGGATTAGCGGGGATCGCGATGGCGACCGTGCCGCCATCCGCCATCGCTTCCAGCTGTCTGCGCAGCAACAGAGTTTGCGCACCGGCCTTCCAGGCATGCGGCATCGTCTGCGCTGCAGCCCCGTCATAACCGGGCAGGGCTTCAAGGTGGAAGTCGATGCCGGGCGAGAGCACGAGGCGGTCGTAGGGTAGGGCGACGCCGTCGGCCGCGATCTTGTCGTAACCAAATTGCTGCGCTTCGATCTCGCGCAAACCCGCAATCGCCGCGTTGCTGAAAGGGCAGGCGGTGAAGACCGCATTGGGCTCGATCAGGATGACGTGCAGATCATCCTGCGCTCGCTTCAGCGCTCGGGCGCAAGCCGCGCCACCGAAGCCGCCGCCGACCACGACGACACGTCCCGAGGCTTGCGCGCGCAGGATCGATGGGCGGGCCAGCGCTGCGGCTGCGGTGATGCCGAGCACGGCCTTCCGCCGTGTCACCGGGCGTGTCGTCATCGGCGATCCAGGTAAAGTGCCGCGGCAGTCATAAGTGGCCGCCGCGGCTCGTTTCAGGCGAAGGTGATGTTCTGGTCGCGCAGCGGCACTGAACGGATGCGCTTCCCGGTCGCGGCGAAGTATGCGTTCAGCACGGCCGGCGCCGCGACGCCGATGGTCGGCTCGCCGACACCGCCCCAGAACCCGCCGCTCGGCACCATCACCGTCTCCACCTTCGGCATCTCGTTGATGCGCATGGAATTGTAGGTATCGAAATTGGTCTGCTCGATCCTGCCGTCCTTCACGGTGCAGCCGCCATAGAACAGCGCGGAGAGGCCATAGACGAAGGAGCCGGCAACCTGCCGCTCCACCTGGGCCGGGTTGACGACGTAGCCGGGGTCGGTGGAGGCGACGATGCGATGCACCTTGATCTTGTTGGCGTCGGTCACCGAGATCTCGGCGGCGCCGGCGACATAGCTGCCATAGCCCATGACCTGGGCGATACCGCGATAGACACCCTGCGGCGCCGGCGCGTCCCAGCCGATCTTCTCGGCGACCGCATTGAGCACCGCGAGGTGCTTGGGGTGCTTGCCCATCAGCTTTCGGCGGAATTCGAGGGGGTCCTGGCCTGCGGCATGGGCGAGTTCGTCCATGAAGCATTCCATGTAGATCGCGTTGTGATTGACGTTGACGCCGCGCCAGAAGCCGGGCGGGACGTGCGGGTTGCGCATCGCGTGCTCGATCAAGAGGTTCGGCACCGAATAGCCGAATGCGGCTTCGCCCGCTTGGGCGACGCCCTGGAAGGCGGCGGGGTCCATGCCGTTCTGCAGCGCTTCGGGACGAAGCGAGAACAGGATCGATTGGCCGGACAGGCGGTAGTGCAGCGCGATCAGGTTGTTGCTGGCATCGAACGCGCCGATCATCTTGCACTGGGTGATCGGGTGATATCGGCCGTGCGCCATGTCCTCCTCGCGCGACCACAGCAGCTTGACCGGCGTTCCCGGCATCTGCTTGGCGATGATGACGGCCTGGCGGACATAATCGGTCTGGCCGCGCCTGCCGAAGCCGCCTCCTAGCATCACCTTGTGCACGTCGCACTTCTCCGCCGGCAGGCCGGACGCCTCAAGCACCGCCGCGAAGGCCGCTTCGCCGTTCTGCGTGCCGCACCAGACCTCGCATTTGTCAGCCGTGTAGAGCGCGGTAGCGTTCATCGGCTCCATGGTGGCGTGGTTCTGGTAGGGATAGGCGTAGACGGCCTCGACCTTCTTCGCCGCACTCGCAATCGCCGCTTTGGCGTCGCCGTTCTTGTTGCCGACATAGGCCGGCTGCGAATCGTCGAGCCCCTCGGCCAGCCATTTCGCAATCGACTCGCTGGAGACCTTGGCGTTGTCGCCTTCGTCCCAGACGATCGGCAGCGCGTCGAGCGCGGTCTTGGCGTGCCACCAGGTGTCGGCGACGACGGCGACGGCGGTGTCGCCGACCTTGACCACCTTCTTGACGCCCTTCATGCCGGCGACCTTGGCTTCGTCGAAGCTCTTCAGCTTGCCGCCGAACACGGGGCAATCCTTGATCGCGGCGTTCAGCATGCCCGGCAGCTTGACGTCGGCGCCGTAGATCATGGCGCCGGTGGTCTTGTCGACGGTGTCGAGCCGCTTCACGCCCTTGCCGATCAGCTTCCAGTCCTTGGGCTCCTTCAGCTTGACTTCCGCAGGCGGCGTCAGCTTCGCGGCGGCTTCGGCAACCTTGCCGTAGGTCGTGGTCCGGCCCGACGGCGTATGGGTGATGACGCTATTGGCGGCCTTGCATTCGGAGGTCGGCACCTTCCACGCATCGGCGGCGGCCTGGATCAGCATCACGCGCGCGGTGGCGCCGCCCTTGCGGACGTAATCCTGCGAGGAGCGGATGCCGCGGCTGCCGCCGGTGGAGAAATCGCCCCAGACGCGCTTGCGGGCGACGCTCTGGCCCGGGGTCGGATATTCGGTCGTGACCTTGGTCCAGTCGCATTCGAGTTCCTCGGCGACCAGCTGGGCAAGGCCCGTGAGCGTGCCCTGGCCCATCTCGGAGCGGGCGATGCGGATCACCACGGTGTCGTCGGGCCTGACCACGACCCAGGCGCCGATCTCGGGCGAGCCATCGGCGGCGCGCACCACCGTGGGGCCGAATGGAAGGTCGAAGCCGATGACGAGGCCTGCGCCGACAGCCGCGCTGCCGATGACGAAGGCACGACGGTTCA
>JAEYTQ010000421.1 GCA_023433965.1 Pseudomonadota bacterium
CCTTCTACCGCGCCTCGCCCGGTGGCATCCCGACCCAGGTCGCCTTCAGCCAGGAGCGCCGTTACGACGAGCTCGATGCTGACCGCGAGAAGGGCGTCGTGCGCGACCTCGCGCATGCCTTCAGCAAGGACGGCGGCCTCGCCGTGCTCTACGGCAACCTCGCGCAGGACGGCTGCATCGTGAAGACCGCCGGCGTCGATGCCTCGATCCTGAAATTCTCCGGCCCCGCGCGCGTGTTCGAAAGCCAGGACGCCGCGGTCGAAGGCATTCTGGGCGGCAAGGTCGTCGCCGGCGAGGTCGTGGTCATCATCTACGAGGGCCCACGCGGTGGCCCCGGCATGCAGGAGATGCTGTATCCGACCAGTTATCTGAAATCGATGGGCCTCGGAAAGGCTTGCGCGCTCGTCACCGACGGCCGCTTCTCCGGCGGCTCGTCGGGCCTGTCGATTGGCCATCTGTCGCCGGAAGCCGCCGAGGGCGGCAATATCGGCCTCGTCCGCACCGGCGACATCATCGCCATCGACATCCCGAACCGCAGCATCACGCTCGAAGTCTCCGACGAGGAACTCGCCAACCGCCGCGCCGCGGAGGAGGCGAAGGGAGATGCCGCCTGGCAGGCGACGGGCCGCAAGCGCAACGTCTCCACCGCGCTGCAGGCCTACGCCGCGCTCACCACCAGCGCCGCGCGTGGCGCGGTGCGCGAAGTGAAGCGGCGCTCGAACTGAGCACACAGCCCTTCGCCTGGCGCGGATGGTCAACAAGTTCTGAACGGCCGGCGAAAGCCGGCCGTTCGCATTAAGGATGCCCCGACGAAGTTCGGCAAGGCAGCGGTTTGCGGCGTATACTGCGGCGACCTTCGCAAATCCATTTCGGGCAACTGGGGCAACACCGCAATGTCTCGTACTCTCGCTGTCGTTTTCTCGACCGCCGTCGCCGCGATCTCCATGACGGGAGCGGCCTCCGCCGGCTGCTACAATTGCTACACGCCGCCGCCGTGCACCACCTGCTATCAGCAGCAATACGTGCCGCCGCAATACCGCACCGTCGACGAGACCGTGATGGTCTCGCCGGGCTCCGTCGTCGCGCACCGCACGCCGGCGCAGTACCGCACCGTGATGGTGCCGCAGACCGTGATGGTCGCACCGCCCAGCGTCCAGTACGAGCGCATCCCGCCGCAATACGCCACCCGACAGCGCGTCGAGATGGTTTCGCCCGGCTATTCCTATTACGCCCCGGTGCAGATGAACTGCGCGTCCTGCGGCTACTGAGCCGGACGCAGTCGGGAGAATTGACGCGGCGCTCTCTTCGGGAGCGCCGCTTTCTTTTGGGCGGCGGAAAAGGTGAGGGCCGTTTGAACCGCGGGGCCGGACACGACACGAAACGGCATGAGCTTGTTTCTTGCATCCGTCGAGCGACCGCAATTCGGGCTGGTCGCCGCTCTCGCTGTGTCGATGACCTGCGCGATCGCGATCGTCTGGTCGGTCGGCTCGACCGACCGTGTGACCTATCTCGGTCCGGATCATGGCCAGGAACAGACGGTCGAGCAGGGTAGGCTCAAGACGCTGCCACAAGGAAGCTACGTGATCGAGCGAGGCGCGATCTATAAGGCCATGCGGGCAGGGTGCCGCTACGACCTCAATTACAGCCCCCAGTTCGGCCGCCGCGTCAGCGACCGCCAGAGGACGAAATACATCCGAAGCGCCGTGCTGGTTGATTGCCCCGCGAGCTAGGGCCGGCCGTGGGCCTGGAGGCCGCCCGGCGGCGCTGGTTTGCGATCACCGTCACAGCGATGGGATCCCCGCACCAACTTGGCGTTGCCTTGCGCGGTCGACTGCGTTAAGCGACAGCCATTCCGGGACTGGAAGGGTGGCCGAGTGGTTTAAGGCACCGGTCTTGAAAACCGGCGTGCCCGCAAGGGTACCGTGGGTTCGAATCCCACCCCTTCCGCCAATATAGATTTCCCTAGAAAATCCGGTGATTTCCGGCGTGCACCGTCATTGTACGGGCGATTGTACGCATGGGCAAGTATCTCACCCGCCGGGGCAACAGCTTCGTTTTCCAGGTCCGTCCACCGAAATCTATTGACCCGGACTTTCGGCTTTCTCCAATCCGGGTGACGCTAGGGCCCGTACCAGCGCGCGTGGCGCGGCGAATGGCGAATGTCTTGGCCGGTAGGGCTCAAGTCCTGTTCGCTGCGCTTCAGAGGAAGAGGGGCATGTCCGAAGACCACATTTCAGCACAAGAGCTTAAGCAGCGGATTCTCGTCCAGGCGCTCCCACTTTTGCAGGGGCTCGATGCTGCTGCGAACGTAGAAAGTTCGAGCGACGGAATGACCAGGCTCATGGTGCAAGCCGGCCTGGATGGGCTGATCGGCATCGGCATAGACCGGTCGGACGGAGCCTATTTGGCTACGTGTCAAGGCGAGGTGCTAACCAACTATTACTTGCGCGTCATTCAGGACGAAGCTACCGCCCGGGCCCACCTCGGCCTTGAGCCCTTGCCGCCCAAACCATCCGAAATCGAAAAAATCGCTGGTGGCGTTGATCAGGTTCGCGAACGCCTTGAGCAGCTCTCGGTCCAGCTCGAGCCAAAAACGGGACCCCTGTTTAGTGTCGCTGCGGACGCTTATTACGAGAAGGTTCGAAAAGCAAAAGGGACGAAGGGCAGCAAGAAAGACGGGTCAAAAAAGTAGCACGTTGAACTCTCTTACATTGCCCACCGCAAGAACGTGTTCTTGCAGCTAATGCCGGACAAACCGGTCGGGACCTATGACGAGGAGGATATCCAGAATTTCGTCAACGAGATTCAGTATCTCGATCCCGATTACTCAAATCGTGAAGATTATGAGGTCTCGATAATCAAGGAGTTCATCGAGGAGAACAAGGCAAAGGACGGCCCACGCCTCGCG
>JAEYTQ010000459.1 GCA_023433965.1 Pseudomonadota bacterium
GAGCGGCGATGGGTGATCTACAACGGCTACGCCGAAGCCAGCCGGATTCCGCCGTCATGGCATGGCTGGATTCATCACGTCGTCGACACCCCGCCGACGGAGATCGACTACCAGCCTCGTGAGTGGGAAAAGCCGCACCAGCCGAATCTGACCGGCACGGCCAACGCCTACCGGCCCTCCGGCTCGACGCTCGCCAGCGGCAAGCGTCCCAAGGCGACCGGCGACTACCAGCCCTGGACGCCCGGCTAGCCTTCCCATCCATCTGCGCACTGTATTTTGTCCAAAGCGGATGCACATGCATCCGCCGCACGCCGCTGTGGACAACGGGAACATCGGGGACGCCGCTTACGCGGGCGTTGCCGAGCGGCGCTGGATGCGGCTCCATGATCCCATCTTACGGAGATGGGAGACCATCGCGCTCGGTTCGGGCAACAGTTCGCGACTGTCCCGAGATGCAGCGGCCGCCGAGGACGGACTCGATCGGGAGATAGGCCCCCGGTCTGGAAGCTCCGAAATCGCCCGATGCGAATGTGCAGCCGCCGTGAGACAGGAAAGGCCGCCTGGGAAACCGGGCGGCCTTTTTCTGTTGCGGAGCTGCGCGACGTCTCGCGCCCCGGGCGCGGCGGAGCGCTCCCGGCGATGCGAAGCATCGTACGGTGTGGTGCGCTGCAGCGCATCCGGATACGAGAGAAAGCAGCGGGTTACGCCACGCGCTCGGCCGCGCGCTTGACCGCCTCGAGTCGTCGCGCCTGGCTTTGCGCGCCACGCTCTCTCAGCAGGGTCATCACTTCGGCCGATGCGGTGTCCGGCGAGCCCGCATTGAACGGCGGGGCTGGATCGTATTCCATCTGAAGCTGGATCGCTTCGGCCGTGGTGCGATCGGCCATGATCGAGACCAGCGTCAGCGCAAAGTCGATGCCTGCGGTGACGCCGCCGCCGCTGATGCGGTTGCGGTCGATGCAGACGCGGGTCTTGGTCGGAATTGCGCCGAACTGAGCCAGCATCTCCATCGCGCTCCAATGGGTGGCAGCGCGGTAGCCCTTCAACAGGCCGGCGGCGCCGAGCACCAGCGATCCCGTGCAGACCGAGGTGACGTACTTGGCGCCGTCAGCCTGCCGGCGCAGCAAATCCAGCACCTCCTCGTCGTTGAGCAGGTCGTTGGTACCGTGGCCGCCGGGCACGCAGATCACGTCGAGCTGAGGGCAATCCGCAAAGCTCGTGGTCGGCGTCAGCGTCATGACGGAATCGCTCGGTACCGGTTCGATCCGCTTCCAGATCAGGTGCAGCCTGGCGCCGGGAAGCATGGCGAACACTTGCAAAGGGCCGGTGAAGTCGAGCTGTGTGACCCGTGGGAACACCAGGATTCCGATTTCGAGGGGGGACGACATGGGAGCCTCCGACAATGCGCTTGACGCGGGCAGGATGGCATGGTGCTGTTCTGTCCGAAATGGCGTAATTCCCTCGCTTTCGGACATATCCTGACGGCTTGGCTGATGATCGGTATTCTTATCTTTCCGGACTTTCAGCTGCTCGACGCGGCAGGCCCGATCTCGGCGTTCGAGATCGCAGCGCGCTGCGTCGGCAAGGCGCCGGCCATCCGCGTGCTGGCAGCCAAGCCGGGGCTGGTGCGCAGCTCGTCGGGCGTCGAGATGATGGCGCGTGACTTCAAGACGGCAAATGCGATCACGACGCTGGTCGTGGCCGGCGGCGTGGGCGTCGCGGATGCCGCGCGTTGCGCGATCACGCGCACCTTCGTGCAGCGGCTGGCAAAGCGCGGCATGCGAGTTGCGAGCGTCTGCTCGGGCGCCTATCTGCTGGCCGAAGCCGGCCTGCTCGATGGCCGCCGCGCCACCACCCATTGGGGGCGGACGCGCGATTTCGTTGCGCGCTATCCGAAGGTCAAGTTCGAGCCGGACCAGATATTCACGCGCGACGGCAATGTCTGGACCTCCGCAGGAATTTCCGCGGGGATCGATCTCGCCCTCGCGATGATCACCGAGGACCATGGCGAGGAGGTCGCGCAAGCGACCGCGCGCCAGCTCGTGCTCTACCATCGCTGCAGCGGCGGCCAGTCGCAGTTCTCGTCGCTGCTGGAGCTGAAGACGCAGACCGGCCGCTTCGGCGCGCTGCTGTCCTGGGCACGTGAAAATCTCGATGCGCCACTGACCGTGGAAGACCTCGCCGATCGCGCCGGCATGAGCGCCCGGCATTTCGCCCGCGCCTTCTCCGCCGAGACCGGCACGACCCCGTCCAAGGCGATCGAGCGGCTCAGGCTCGAGGTCGCGCGCGAACGCGTGCAGTCATCGGGCGAGGCGATCGAGCGCGTTGCGGAAACGACGGGCTTCCGCGATCCCGAGCGCATGCGGCGCGCCTTCATCCGCGCCTATGGCCAGCCGCCGCAGGCGCTGCGGCGCGCGGCGCGGGCGGGACAGAGCGCTCACTCTTGAGCTGGTCAGACCCGCGGAACGGCGGAGTCTGGCGTTGCTAGGTCGCGGAGCGGGCGAAGCTCACTTGTCCGGTTTCTCGCGCACGATGGCGCCGGTCTTGGGGTCGGCGTGGAATTCCATCTTCTGGCCGTTCTTGACGCCTTCGCCCTCCCACTGGCCATCGTCGGCTTCGAGCTTGGTGACCTCGGAATAGCCCGCCGCCAGGACCTTGGCTTTCACTTGTTCCATCGGCATCCAGTCGGGGCCGGGTTGATCGGCTCTCGCTGCCGAGCCCAGTGCGAGCGAGCCGAGGACCAGAATCATGGCGAGCTTCATCGCGAACCTCCTGTCGGTGACCGGCCTCAACGGGGACCATGAGTTGATGTTCCTCCACTGCGTTGGTGTGACGCAAATGAGTGAACGTCGGTGCTGTCGGCCCCGCCGGACGCGCTCGTGCGTGCCGTGAGGCGCCTTGCGATCGGCATCAGCATGTACGGCGCAAAGTGAATCGGAAACTGCGTCAGCGCGAAATAGAGCCAAGTCGTCGCCGGCAGGGCGCCGGCAGTGGCCGCCAGCATCAGACCCAGATTGCGCTGTGACACCATTAGGCCGAGCGCGAATGCACGCTCGGTGCCGGCACGACGGAAGATCAGTGTCGTCACGGCGAGGAGGGCGAAGTAGACCGCAAAGGCCAGCAGCGCGACGGCGATCGTGAACAGCGGATTGGCGAGAAAGTCGGTCGCGACATCGCCCATCACTGCGGAGGCGAATACGAAGAGTATCATGATGTTGAGGCCGTCGATCGGCCGCTTGTGGCGCTGGATAGCGGCGCTGCCGACCAGACGGCGGATGATCGTGGCGGTCAGCAGTGATGCGCCGAGGATGCCGAGCAGCTTCAGGCCGAGCGTCGCCGGAGCGATGCTGAGCATGCCGCCGAGAAACAGGCTCGCGTACAGCGAGGCGGTGAATGGCACGAGAGCGGTCGAGGTCACCAGCGTGACCAGCACCAGCGTGGCATCGAGGCCCATCAGCGCTGCAAGCGCCG
>JAEYTQ010000489.1 GCA_023433965.1 Pseudomonadota bacterium
CGAGAACGCCTTCGAGGAGGCCTGCGGTTATGTCGGGTACGTTCGCGATGCCCGGAACGGCTATCGCTCGCTGCCGCTGCCCTTCAATCCGGAGCGCGGCAACGAACTCACGATCAGAACCCGATGACCCTCGCCTCCGCTGGATTCAATGACAGGAGCAAAGCCTCTTGACCGAGCCCGAACGACGGCAAACGTCCGAGTCATCCAAGCCGCCGTATGGATCGCTGGCGCGCATGCTGCTGCAATGGATGATGCGCCCTGGGGGCATGGCCGCGGTCGAGACGCTCTCGTCTCGATTCCGGTGGATCACGCTCGAGGGCGACGCGCTCAAGGGAGTGGACTGGACCATGGGCCAGAAGATCCAGCTTGCGATGGGATCGGGGCTCAGTGCGCGAACCTACACGCCGATGTCGTGGGATGCGACGCACGGTCGGACGCGATTGCTGGCCTTCGCGCATGGCAACGGTCCCGGCAGCCGATGGGCAACCCGCTTGCAGAAGGGTGATCTCTGCTGGTTCTTCGGTCCGCGACGCTCGCTCGACCTGTCCGCCGCGACAGCTCCGATCGTCTTGTTCGGCGATGAAACCTCATTCGGCATGGCCTCTGCATTCCAGGGCAGTCGGCTGGCGGATGGCGCGACCTGCGTATTCGAGGTTTCGGACACCGCGGAAGCCGAATCCGTTCTGACGGCGATCGGCCTCGACCGGGCCGCCTTGATCTTACGAAGCGCGGAGGATGCACATCTCGCCGCCGTCGAAGCCGAGCTGCTGCGCTTTGCCGCAAGCGCGCATTTCGTTCTGACCGGCAAGGCCTCGTCGATCCAGCGCATCAGCCGTGCCTTGAGAGCCGCGAACGTCGCGAGATCCCGGATCAGCGCCAAGGCCTATTGGGCACCGGGCAAGACCGGACTGGATTAGCGCAAGCGCCGCCAGCCAATGACGATGCCGGTCAGGGAGAACACCAGCCCGAGCGCGCAGCTAGATCCCGCATTCTCTTTCCATTTCATCCGGGAAAACCGTCGCGAGCATCTTAAGCGCGATGCGATCAGAATGAATCGTCATCGCGCTTCAGGTTATGTTTGAGCATGATCTTTTCGGAACCGCTACAAAGTTTTCCGGATCACGCTCTAGGATTACCGCCAAGACAGAGTCAATGTGCCGGCTGCGGCCTCAGGGCCACAGCAAGCAACTTTCGCTGGAGATGAGCATGGAAGGCGAGACCTTCCTTTGGCTGATACGGCACGCGCCCGTCCTCGGCATCGCGGGGACGATCCATGCCGCCGATGCGGCGGCCGATCTCGGCGATCACGCGGCCTTGGCGGCTCTGCGGCACCGCCTGACGCCGGATGTCGCGAGCTATGCGAGCCCGTCGCGCCGCACGGTCGAAACGGCGCGCGCATTGGGGCTCGAGCCGGAGCTTGTCAGCGAATTCCGCGAGCAGGATTTCGGCGACTGGACCGGCCACCGCCACGACGAACTCGCTGCCAAAGGTGGCGAGGCTTATGCGCAGTTCTGGCGCGATCCGGCGCGCGGCCGGCCCCCGAACGGCGAGAGCTTTGCCGATCAGGTCGCACGCGTCCGGCAGGGCCTCTCGCGGATCGGCGCCGGCTCCGCAGCGCTGATCGTGCATTCCGGCACCATCCGCGCCGCGCTCTGCATCGCCCTGGACCTGACGCCGCAGGCCGCCTTGCGCTTCGTGATCGATCCGCTGTCGCTGACCCGGATCGACCGCCTCGCGAGCGGCTGGCGCGTCGTCTCGGTCAATCAACGGATCAGCTAGGCCGATCCGGCACGTTGGCCTGCGCGAACGTCGCCATGCCGTTGTGGAGGCTGCATGCGAGGCGCACCAGCGGCAGCGCGATGGCGGCGCCCGATCCCTCGCCGAGCCTGAGATCGAGGCTGACCAGCGGCTGCGCGTCGAGGGCGCGCAGCACCAGCCGATGGCCCTGCTCAGCCGATTGGTGCGACGGCAGCAGGAACGGCCGGCAGGACGGATTGAGCCGCATTGCTGCGAGTGCGGCCACCGATACGATGAAGCCGTCGATCAGCACGGGGATGCGGGCTTGCGCGGCCGCAATGATCGCGCCCGAGATCGCCGCGATCTCGAGGCCGCCGACCGCGCACAGGATCGTCTCCGGCGCAGCGCCCGCGATGCCGTGACGCGCGATCGCCGCGTCGATCACACGCGCCTTGTGCGCGCGGCCGGCCGCATCGACGCCGGTGCCGCTGCCCGCGATCTCTTCGGCGCTCACGCCGAGCAGGCTCGCGGCAATCGCCGCCGACGTCGTGGTGTTGCCGATGCCCATCTCGCCGAAGATCAGCAGATCGGGCTGATCGATCGCCGCACGCGCGACCGCGCGCTGGCCGGCCTCGAAGGCAAACGCCAGCTCCGCAGGCGCGAGCGCAGCCTCCAGGCTGAAATCGCGCGTGCCGCAGCACGGCTTGTCGGTGACGATACCAGGCATCGCCTGCTGCGCCAGCGTGCCGGCGTCGACGACCTCGAGGCGGGAGCCCAATTCGCGCGCCAGCACCGAGATCGCGGCGCCGCCGGATGCGAAATTCGCCAACATGGCGATGGTGACGGCTTGCGGATAGGCCGATACGCCCTGGGCGACGATGCCGTGGTCGCCGGCGAAGACGATGATCGGCACCCGCGCGGCACGGGGCTGCTCGCTGGCCTGCAGGCCGGCAAGCTCGATCGCGAGCTGCTCGAGCCGGCCGAGCGCGCCGGTCGGCTTGGTCAGTTGCGCTTGCCGCGCAATCGCCGCGTCGCGATGGATCGCGGAGAGCTCGGGACAGTTCTGGGTCACCCATTCGGGAAGCATGCTGCCTCGCTCAACGCTCGCGCTTGAGAATATAGCTGTCCATGATCCAACCGTGCCGCTCGCGCGCCTGCTGCCGCGCCATCACGATGCGTGGCCCGACCTCGGCCAGCGCGCCGGACATAAGGATCTGATCGGGCATGCCGAGATAGGCGCCCCACCAGATGCGGATCCCTGCCGGATCGATCGACTGGAACGCCGTGCCGCCATCAAGCATCACGACCACGGTGTCGACGCCTTGCGGCCAGCCGCCCTCGCGCAAGCGCCGTCCCGTCGTGACCAGGAACGGCTCGCCGATGTCGTTGAGCGGCAGCGCATGCGCCGCGCACAGCGCCTGGATTGAGGTGATTCCCGGCACGACCTCGAGTGCCGGCAACGGATTCAATCGCCGCACAATGCGGAGCGAGGAGTCGTAGAGCGAGGGATCGCCCCAGATCAGCAGCGCGACCTTTCCCTCACCTTCGAGGTGCCCAGCGATCGTCTCGGACCAGGTGGCGGCGACCGCGTCGTGCCAATCGTCCACGCCCTTGCGGTAGTCAGCTT
>JAEYTQ010000527.1 GCA_023433965.1 Pseudomonadota bacterium
AGCGGTGTAGGCACCGGCCACCGAACCGCCCCACGACATGGCAACCAGATTGAGTTGCTTGATGTCGCGTAGCTCCAGGACGTGCGCGACGGCGCTGGCGAGGTCCCGCACGCCGGTTTCGGTACGCGCGAGCGGTTCGGACTGCTCCGGCGGCGCGTCCATCTCCGGCGGGCGGGTCGATCGGCCGTAGCCGCGCACGTCGAGCGCAAAGACGTCGTAGCCATGGGCGGCGAGATGATCCATGAAGGAGAGGCCGCCGAGCGGCGTGTCGAAAAGGCTTTCCGATGAATAGGTCGCGCCGTGCATCATCGGGATGGTTCGTTCGGCGGCAAAGGTCGTGAGCGCTGCGGATCGCTTGTTGCGCAGGTGGAGCGAAATTCCCGCCGTGTCGCTCGGAATCATGAGATCCTCGACTACGATCGCGGGCCTGTGGGCGCGGGTGCTCGCGTGCTGATTCATGATCGCTCTCCGTTCAGATGAATTGCCAGGTGAAGCGTCCTCCGGTGCGCCTTACGCGGCCGACCGATGACTGGGCGAAATGGGTGGTGAAGATGGTCGCGTCCCGCTCGGCAGCGTCCGCCAACACGAAGGCGCGCGAGCGCAGCGCGGCTTCCGGGAATTCGCAGAAGCAGGAATTGAGTGAAGGTTCATACACCTGGAGCGGATGATGCATCACGTCTCCGGCGAACAGCCCGTCCTCGCCACGCGAGACGAGGCGAATGGAGGCATGATCGACGCTGTGGCCGTGGGTCGGGATGAACGAGATCCCTTCGATAACCTCGCTGCCGTCCACCGCGATAAGCCTTGCAAGCCCGGCCTCGATCACCGGCCGAACGCTGTCATCATAGACACGGTCGGCCGGCTTGCGCAGCGCGGGGCCGAGGGCCGGGGCAGGGCGGGCCGCTCCGGTCGGCTCTGTGCCCGTCGCGAGGCTCTCGCCATAAGCCTGCTCGATCGCGGAGAAGACGTAGGTCGCATTCGGGAAAGTCGGGATCCAGCGTCCGTCGACGAGCCGAGTGTTCCAGCCGACGTGATCGGCATGCACATGGGTCAGCAGAACGTAGTCCACCTGCTCCGGGGTGACGCCAGCTGCGGCCAGCCGCGCCAGGAAAGGTTCGTTGAGCTGGTGGAGCGGTGGGATCTCCGGCCGGGTCTTGTCGTTGCCGGTGGCCGTATCGATCAGGATCGTGTGGTGCCGTGTCCTGACCAGCCAGCTGTGTATGCTCTGAATGAATGTGCCTGTTACGGGATCGAACGAGCCCGCCTCGAGCCGGTCGCGATGGCGCTCCAGCGCTTGCGGCTCGGCTCCCGGATAGAGCCCATCGAAGTTGAACGCGGCAAGCCGCAACTCGTCGATCCGCGTGATGGATGCATCGCCAACCCGATAGGTTTTCGTCGCCTGCGTCACCAAGGTGTTCTCCGCTCCTGGCGGCGGCTCGCTATGGTCTCTTGTCCTGCGCCGCCGTGACCGTGAGGTACGAAGCGCGCCGTCCCGGCGGGAGGGTCGTTGGCTCGATAGGTCCCATCGACATCGTCGATGCCGAGACGGTTGCCAGTTGAGGGCTTTCAAGGCACCGTTTCGGATCAACCTGTCGCATCGCGGCTGGTGTTGCCCGCGATCATGGACCTTGGAGGGATTTCCCGATGCTGGATGCGGACCATGGCCGGGGTCGGCGGACCGACGACAGTGATCTCGCCGAGATCGACCT
Source organism: Pseudomonadota bacterium (assembly GCA_023433965.1). Classification (GTDB taxonomy): domain Bacteria; phylum Pseudomonadota; class Alphaproteobacteria; order Rhizobiales; family Xanthobacteraceae; genus Bradyrhizobium. The sequence goes on from JAEYTQ010000527.1 coordinate 1,710, forward strand.
CGGCCTGCTGCTGGCTCTGGAGGCTCTCCTGCGCGAGCGCAACGTGACGCGCGCGGCTTCCCGGCTCAATATCGGGCAGCCTGCGTTGTCGGCGCGGCTGAACCGACTGCGGCAGATCTTCGTCGATCCGCTGTTCGTGCCCGCAGCGACGGGGCGCGGCGTGGTGCCGACGGCGAGGGCCGTGGAGCTGCAGACAGAGCTTGCGGACGTGCTCGGCAAGCTGCGTCGCATGGTCGAGGGGCCGGCTGTGTTCGACCCCGCCCGCAGCCAGCGAACCTTCGTCGTTGCCATTCACGAGAATCCAGCCGTGACGCTGGCGCCCGGCTTCGTTGCGCGCGTGACTGCGATGGCCGAGCGGGCTCGGCTCGCCTTCGTCCACCCCACGCGCGACGTCATCGACCGGCTCGAACGGGGCGAGATCGACCTCCTGGTGACCGGAGCTGACCAAGGCCACGGCGAGCTGAAGCAGCGGCCGCTGTTCGAGGACAGTTTCCTCTCCGCGCAGCGCAAGGGGCACCCCCGTGGCAACGGGCCGCTTGATCTGGATCGCTTTTGCGCGCTCGATCACCTGCTGATATCCGCGGACGGTGGCGGCTTCTCAGGCCTCGTCGACGACGCGCTCGCCGCGCTAGGTCGCTCCCGGCGCGTCGCTGTCTCCATTCAAACCTATGCGCTGGCGCCGGTCATCCTCGCGCACAGCGATTGCATCTGCACCCTTCCGCGGCGTTTTCTGGTCCGCTTCGCTAACGAGCTCGATCTCACGCCTCCCCCGCTCGATCTGCCGTCCGCTCGCATCGTCGCGCTGTGGCATCCGCGCAATCAAGAGGACAAGGGCCATGCCTGGCTTCGCGACTGCCTGTACCAGGCGGCTGCTGCCTGATGTCGCGACCGCACGACCTCTCCAAGTGCCGAGGCCGCACCCCGGCCTGTTTCGTGTCGATGTCAACATGCTCTGGAGAAAATATTCCGCTTTACCGAAATTCGGAAATGGCGTATGTCTCGCCCATCCCGGCTCATCCTGAGGGGCGATCGTGAGGTCGTCATGATCGCGAGCCGGGCTTGCGGTGGACGCGGCAGCGTCGGGCGCGAAAAGGTGCGGGCAGGGAGGGTAGTCCCCGGTGAGCTCGCGGCCGCGCGCGGACGAACGGCGCTGCTAGGTTTCGTCTCGTCTGCAAGTTTCCGGCGCTGTCGACGGCATCGGGACAACTGCGGCGAAATGGCGGGCCGTGCGTACGGCAAAACCGTGTGGTCCTGGCCGTCGTTGCTACGGTCAAGCTCTTGCGGAGGCGGCTGTCGCGTCAACCGGCGCGGCGCCGGTGAATTCCGCGGGGGCGAGGGAGGCCAGAAGGAACTCGGCTCCCGGGAGAGCGCGGCATAAGCCGTCCGACCATCGCGCAGGGAAGGCCGAGTGATCGGCACCACCTGTATGCTGCTGTGCGGTTTTCTGCGTGCACCTTT
>JAEYTQ010000585.1 GCA_023433965.1 Pseudomonadota bacterium
GAAATCTGCATGATGAAGAACCAGGCGACGCAGACCATGTCCTTCTGCGCCTCGGAAGCCGTGCAGATCTTCGGCGGCGCCGGCTTCATGCGCGGCATCAAGGCCGAGCGCATCTACCGCGAGGTCAAGGTCAACGCGATCGGCGGCGGCACCGAGGAGATCATGAAGGATCTTGCGTCGCGGCAGATGGGGTTGTGACTACGGCTGTCATTCCGGGGCGCGAAGCGCAGCGGAGCGAGCCCGGAATCCATCGGGGCGCAGACATCTTGGAGAAATGGATTCCGGGCTCATCGCTTCGCGATGCCCCGGAATGACGAGAGGACAAAATGCTGTTCACCGCCGACCACGACGATATCCGCCGCTCCTTGCAAAAATTCATCGTCAACGAGATCAATCCCCATGTCGATGAATGGGAGAAGGCCGACATCTTCCCGGCGCACGAGCTGTTCAAGAAGATGGGCAGCCTCGGCTTCCTCGGCCTGAACAAGCCGAGCGAGTTCGGCGGCTCCGGCCTCGACTATTCCTACGCGCTGATGATGGCAGAGGAACTCGGTGCCATCACCTGCGGCGGCGTGCCGATGGCGATCGGGGTGCAGACCGATATGGCGACGCCCGCGCTGGCGCGGTTCGGCTCGGACGAGGTGCGGCGCGAATTCCTGGCGCCGTCGATCTCAGGCGACTACGTCGCCTGCATCGGCGTCTCCGAGCCCGGCGCGGGATCGGACGTCGCCTCGATCAAGACCCAGGCACGCTCTGACGGCGACGATTACGTCATCAATGGGGGCAAGATGTGGATCACCAACGGCACCCAGGCCGATTGGATCTGCCTGCTCGCCAACACCGGCGATGGTCCCGTTCATCGCAACAAATCCCTGATCTGCGTGCCGATGAAGAGCAAGGGCGTCACTGTCGCGCGTAAACTCGACAAAATGGGCATGCGCTCCTCCGACACAGCGCAGATCTTCTTCGACAATGTCCGCGTGCCCAAGCGCAACCGGATCGGCGAGGAGGGCAAGGGTTTTACCTACCAGATGATCCAGTTCCAGGAGGAGCGCTTGTGGGGCGCGGCAGCTTGCCTCAAGGCGCATGAATACATCATCGACCAGACCATCGGGTATACCCGCGACCGCAAGGCTTTCGGAAAGTCGATCCTCGACAACCAGGTGGTGCACTTCAAGCTCGCGGAGATGCAGACCGAGGTCGAGCTGCTGCGCGCGCTGATCTATCGCGCGGCCGAGCAGCTGGTCGCCGGCGAGGACGTGACGCGGCTCGCGACTATGGCCAAGCTGAAGGCCGGCCGGCTCGGCCGCGAGCTCACGGATGCCTGCTTGCAATATTGGGGTGGAATGGGCTTTACCAACGAGACGCCGGTCAGCCGTGCCTATCGCGACAGCCGCCTGACATCGATCGGCGGCGGTGCCGACGAGGTCATGCTGATGGTGCTGTGCAAGATGATGGGCACGCTGCCCGGCAGCAAAGGAAGTGCTTGATGATCACGCTCTATCATTGCGACGCTGCGCGCTCGTTCCGTCCGCTCTGGATGCTGGAGGAGATGGGGCTACCGTACGAATTGAAGATGCTGCCGTTCCCGCCACGGGTGTTCGCCAAGGACTATCTGGCGATCAATCCGCTCGGCACCATCCCCTTCCTGATCGACGGCGAGACGCGGATGACCGAATCCTCCGGCATCTGCCATTATCTCGGCATCAAGCACGGACCGACGCCGCTGATGGTCGGTCCCGAGGATCCCGCTTATGGCGCCTTCCTGAACTGGATGTATTTCAGCGACGCCACGTTAACCTTCCCGCAAACCCTGGTGCTGCGATACAGCCAGCTCGAGCCGGAGGAGCGCCGCAATCCGCAGGTTGCCGGCGACTACGCGAAGTGGTTTCTAGGGCGCCTCCGCGCCGTGGAGGCAGCGACCGCAAATGCCGAAACCTTGTGCGCCGGCCGCTTCACCGCCGCTGACATCGTCATTGGTTATGCGCTTCGGCTGGCCGACAATATCGGGCTTGCCAAGGACTTTGGGCCGAATGTCGCAGCCTATTGGGCACGCCTTCAGCAGCGCGAGGGCTTCAAGCGTGCCGTTGCTGCGGAGCAGAAGGCCGGCGTCGAGCAGAATGTTGCGCCAAGGGTGCGGGCGTAAAGGTCTCTGGCCGTTATTCCGGGACGATGCCCGGCATCGAACCCGGAATCTCGCGCAGCAATTTCCAGGTTCCGGGTTCGGTCCTGCGGACCGTCCCGGAACGACGATTTTTTGCGCTCGATGACAGCGCTATCCCGTCGTGACAGCGCCCAAATTTCCGCTAATGTGACCTCCGTCCGCAGCGGCCAGAGAGCCGCGCGAGGAGGACCCCGATGGAAGATAAAGGTCGCGAATCCGACCATTTGATGCTGATCACGCCGGAACGCGTTTTCTATGCTGGTCTGCTTGGCCGCCCGCGCAAGCGGACCCCTGGCTCCTGCCACGTCTATGTGGCGGTGAAGGGCAGCCTGCACCTCACGATCGACGACGTTCACACCTCGGACGAGTTGGTCGTGACACTGCCGAACCAGCGGCACACCATCGCCAGCGACTATCGCACCGTCGTCAGCGTGACGCTGGAGCCGGAGAGCATGCCGGATGGCGTGATCGAGGCCTTGGCCGAGCGCCTGCGTGGGCCGGACAAGGCCTTTTACGCCCGCAAGATCCTGGCCGCCTACGCGCTGCTGCGGCAGCGCCGCTATGGCGACATCACCACGGCCGAATTCGATGAGATGTGCTTTGGCGAGGCGCTGCCGCGCCGCGTGCTCGATCCCCGCGTGATGCGCGCGGTCGCCCGCATCGAGCGCTTCTCCGGCGAACCGGTGACGGCGGATACTTGCGCGGCCGAAGCGGGCCTCTCGGCCTCCCGTTTCCTGCATCTGTTCAAGGAAGAGACCGGAATCTCGTTTCGCTCCTTCCGCGCCTGGAAGCGCGCGCGGCACCTGCTGCACTTCGCCAACCAGGACCTCAACCTCGCCCACCTCGCGCAGGACATCGGCTATCCCGATTCCACGCATTTCAGCCACTCGATCCGCCGCTTCTACGGCCTGAAGCCGCGCGCGATCTTTGTCGGTTCGCGGGACCTTGCGATCTACCGCAGCACCGAGACGGTGCGGATGGCGGAGGCTGGGTAACGCCACTCTCGTAGCTCGGGTAGGGCGGGCAAAGCGTAGCGTGCCCTCGCATTTCTTTTGATCGAGAGAGATGGTGGACACGGCGCTCTGCGCCTTTGCCCACCGTACGCACCACGAAAGCTCGCTCCTTCCCAGCTTCTCCGCGCAAGAAGCCGCATGCCTCGCGTCACATGATCGCAAACGTTGAATTCTCAACGTGCGAGATATCTTGGCATGACCGACAAGGCCGTCATCACCTGTGCGCTGAACGGCGTGCTCACCGATCCCAAGCAGCACAATGTGCCCGTGACGCCCGAGCAGATGGCGCGCGAAGCCAAGGCAGCGTTCGACGCTGGCGCATCCATCATGCACATCCATCTGCGGCAGCAGGCGCCGGGCAAGGGGCACCTGCCGTCCTGGGAGGTCGCGGTCAGCAAGGAGATCCAGCAGGCGATCCGCGAGGCCTGCCCCGGGGTCATCATCAACCACACCTCGGGCGTATCGGGGCCGAACTACTCCGGCGCGCTCGACTGCATTCGCGAGACGAAACCCGAGATTGCCGCCTGCAACGCCGGCTCGCTGAACTATCTCAAGGTGAAGGCCGACAATAGCTGGGCCTGGCCGCCGATGATGTTCGACAATGCCGTCGAGAAGGTGAAGGACTATCTCGACGTCATGAACGCGGTCGGCACCATTCCGGAGTTCGAGTGCTTCGACGTCGGCATCGTCCGCTGCGTGGGCATGTACACCCAAGTCGGCATGTACAAGGGGCCGCTCGAGTACAACTTCGTCATGGGCGTCGCTTCCGGCATGCCTGCCGATCCCGAACTGCTGCCGATCCTGATCAAGCTGAAGCGGCCCGAAGCGCATTTCCAGGTCACCGCCATCGGCCGCGAGGAGATTTGGCCGCTGCATCAGCGCTGCGCCGAGCTCGGCGGCCATCTGCGCACGGGCTTGGAGGACACCTTCTATCTCGCCGACGGCACGAAGGTGACGTCGAATGGTCAGTTGATCGAAGCGGTCGCCGCCTGTGCCAGGCGCGCGGGGCGCGAGATAGCGAGCCCGGCCGAGGCGCGGAAGATCTTTGGGACGAATCGTTAAGCCACACTCCGTCATTCCGGGATGGCCGAAGGCCAGGCCAGGAATCCATAACCACGATCGGGAGTATGGATTCTCAGATGCGCAAGTGCGCATCGTAGCTCGCGCTTCGCGCGCCCCGGAATGACGGGCAGGAGCACTAATGTCGACCATCGAAAACACCATTTCCCCCGGCAGCGCCGCCTATCAGGCCAACCGCGACGGCATGCTCGGTCTCATCGACCGCATGCGCGCGCTGGAGGAGCGCACGCGCGCGGCGTCGGCGGCGGCAAAGGACCGTTTCCACAAGCGCGGACAATTACTGCCGCGCGAGCGCGTCGCACTGGTGCTCGATCCCGGCGCGCCCTTCATCGAGCTGTCGACGCTTGCCGGCTACATGTTCGACGTGCCGGATGCGACCAAGAGCGTGCCCGGTGGCGGCGTCATTGCGGGCATTGGATTCGTTTCGGGCATTCGCTGCATGGTCAGCGCCAATGACGCCGGCATCGATGCCGGTGCGCTCCAGCCTTACGGCCTCGACAAGACGCTGCGGGTGCAGGAGCTCGCGCTGGAGAACAAGCTGCCTTATGTCCAGCTGGTCGAAAGCGCCGGCGCCAATTTGTTGCGCTATCGCGTCGAGGATTTCGTTCGCGGCGGCAACATCTTTCGCAACCTTGCGCGGCTCTCCGCTGCAGGCCTCCCGGTCGTCACCGTCACGCACGGCTCGTCCACCGCTGGCGGGGCCTACCAGACCGGTCTCTCCGACTACATCGTCATGGTCCGCGGCCGCACCCGCGCGTTCCTCGCGGGGCCCCCGCTGCTGAAGGCCGCGACCGGCGAAATCGCGACGGAGGAGGAGCTCGGCGGCGCCGAGATGCACACGCAGGTCTCCGGGCTCGGCGATTACTTGGCCGAAGACGATCGCGATGCGCTTCGCATCGCGCGCGAGATCATGGCGGCGATGGAATGGGAGCGGCCGGGCCGGGGGGCTCGAGAGTTCAAGCCGCCGCGCTACGACCAGGACGAGCTGCTCGGCATTATGCCGATGGATCACAAGCGCCCGGTCGAGATGCGCCAAGTAATTGCGCGCATCGTCGACGATTCCGATTTCACCGAGATGGCGCCGAATTACGGTCCCGCCACCGTCTGCGGCCATGCCCGCATCGAGGGTCAGGCGATCGGCATCATCACCAATAACGGTCCGCTCGATCCCGCCGGCGCCAACAAGGCGACGCATTTCATCCAGGCCTGCTGCCAGACCCGCACACCGATCCTCTATCTCAACAACACCACCGGCTACATGGTCGGAAAGGCCTACGAGGAAGCCGGCATGATCAAGCACGGCTCCAAGATGATCCAGGCCGTGACCTCGGCGACCGTGCCGCAGATCACCATCTATTGCGGCGCCTCGTTCGGCGCCGGCAATTACGGCATGTGCGGCCGCGGTTTCCATCCGCGCTTCTGCTTCTCCTGGCCCAATGCCAAGACCGCCGTGATGGGCGGCGAGCAGGCTGCCGAGACCATGGCGATTGTGACCGAGGCCGCCGCCGCACGGCGCGGCAAGCCGATCGAGAAGGACAAGCTGGAGGCGATGAAGGCGCAGATCATCGGTGTGTTCGACGGCCAGATGGACGTGTTCTCGACTAGCGCCCGCGTGCTCGACGACGGCGTGATCGACCCGCGCGATACCCGCGCGGTGCTGTCGGAAGTGCTCGCGATCTGCCGCGAGGGCGATGCGCGCACACCGCAGCGCATGCAATTCTCGGTGGCCCGCCCATGAGGAACGGATCAGTGCAGCACCGCCCGTTCCTCAAGGTGTTGGTGGCCAATCGCGGCGAGATCGCGTTGCGCGTGATGCGAAGCGCCCGGCGGCTCGGCCTCGGGGCGGTCGCGGTCTATTCGGATGCGGATCGTGATGCGCTCCACGTGCGGCAGGCCGATCAGGCCGTACGCATCGGCGAGGCCCTGCCGGCGCAGTCCTATCTCAATATTCCTGCGATCATTGCGGCGGCCAAGGCGAGCGGAGCGGACGCCGTCCATCCCGGCTACGGCTTCCTCGCGGAGAACGAAGACTTCGCGCAGGCCTGCAAGGATGCCGGGCTCGTCTTCATCGGTCCCTCGCCAAAGGCGATCGAGGCGATGGCCAACAAGGCCGGTGCCAAGGAAATCATGAAGAAGGCGGGCGTGCCTGTTGTGCCCGGCTATCAGGGGGCGGACCAGGGCGACGAGGTGATGCTGGCGGAAGCCCGCAAGATCGGCTTTCCCGTGATGATCAAGGCGGTCGCGGGTGGCGGCGGCCGGGGCATGCGGTTGGTCTCGGACCCGACCTCGTTTCCCGATGCGCTGCGCAGTGCGCGTTCCGAGGCGAAGGCCGCGTTCGGCGATCCCGCCGTCATCCTCGAACGCGCCATCCAGAATCCACGGCACATCGAGATCCAGGTGTTCGGCGACAGCCACGGCAACGCCATCCATCTCGGCGAGCGAGACTGCTCGGTGCAGCGGCGGCACCAGAAGCTGACCGAGGAGGCGCCGGCGCCCGCGGTGACGCCGGCGCTACGCGCCCGGATGGGCGAGGTCGCGGTCGCCGCGGTGAAGGCGCTGCGCTACGAGGGGGCCGGCACGCTGGAGTTCCTGCTCGATGCGAGTGGCGAGTTCTACTTCATGGAGATGAACACGCGGCTCCAGGTGGAGCACCCGGTCACGGAAGCCATCACCGGGCTCGATCTCGTGGAGCTGCAATTGCGCGTTGCCCGCGGCGAGCCGCTGCCGGTGAAGCAGCAGGACATTCGGTTCGAAGGTCACGCCATCGAGGTGCGGCTCTGCTCGGAGGATGCGTCGCAGGATTTCATGCCGCAATCCGGCCGCATGGCGCGCTGGCAGGTGCCCGAAAGCATCCGCGTCGAGCATGCGCTGCAATCGGGCACGGAGATCCCCCCGTTCTACGATTCCATGATCGCCAAGGTCATCAGCCATGGCAGCACGCGCGAGGAGGCGAGGGGTCGGCTGATCGTCGGCCTCGAGCAGCTCACTGCGTTTGGCGTCACGACCAACCAGGCGTTCCTGATGTCGTGCCTGCGCCATCCCGGTTTCGCCGGGGGCGAGGCGACCACGGCTTTCATCGACGCGCATCGCGACGAGTTGCTTGCGCCGCGCCCGGACTCGGCGTTCCGCGCGGCGCTGGCGGGCCTGCTGCTTTACGCCACCAACCCGCGCGCGCCTGTCTGGCAGAGTGGTCGGAGCTTGTCCTCGACGTTCCCGCTGCCCGCGAAGATCGAGATCGCCGGGCAGACCCATGAACTTGACGTCACGCGTGAGCGCGACGGCAGTTACACCGTCGCGACGGGCGATCGCCGGGACAGGTTCGAGATCGATCAGTTCGAGGCGGATGTGATCCGCTTCCGCTACGACGGGGTGATGGACAGCGCAAAATTCCTGCGCGATGGCGATCGGCTCTATCTCCAGCATCGCGGCATCCCGCTTGCAGCGGCTGATCTCACGCTCGCCGCCCCGAAGGCTGCGGCGAGCAACGGCGGTGACGGCAAGGTGCGCGCCGCGATGAATGGCCGCGTCGTCGCCGTCCTGGTCAAGCCAGGCGACCGCGTCACTGCCGGTCAGCCGGTGCTGACGCTGGAGGCCATGAAGATGGAACACGTCCACAAGGCCGGCATCGACGGCGTCGTCGCCGCAATCGACGTCGCCGAAGGCGAGCAGGTGACCACGGGCAGGATCGTCGCGGAGATCGGGGCGTAGTTTCGTGTCCCGAACCGGCGTGCGCGAGCTGGGAGTCGTCTTGTTCGACAGGCGCTCACTCACCCATAAAATCATAATGATTTCAATATGATGAACCAGCGTCGCTTTCGCGAGTAGCCTATATTGAACGCTGTTCATTTTCTGATTACTAATATTGAACAACGTTCATTGAATCGGATCCTTACATGCTGCGCCCAAATAGTCTTGCCCGAGTCACCGATCTCGCGCTCTTCGCAGGATCGCGCCGCGTCATCCCCCCGCTCCGACGCGAGAAATATCTTATCGGTGCGCTCCTCGTCCTCACGCTCACCGCGCTTCTGGCGCCCGCGATGCCTGCCTCCGCCTGGCACATCCCGCATTTCGTCGACGACCGCGCCTGGCTCGGCGTGCCCAACGCCGGCGATGTGCTGAGCAATCTCGCCTTTCTCGCGATGGGCGTGTGGGGCTCGGAGCGGCTGCGCGCCCGCCATGATGCGCCGGTGGGTGCGAGCTGGTTCTTCGTCGGGCTGATCCTCACGTGTCTGGGCTCGGGCTTCTATCATCTGGACCCCGATGTCCCGCAGCGGCTCGTGGCCGATCGTCTCGGCATGGCGGTCGCTTTCGCAGGCTTTCTAGGCATCGCGGCCAGCGAGCGGATCAGCACGCGCGCAGGCGAAGCGGTGTTGGTGCTAACGATGATCGCGGGCCTGTTGGCTGCCTGGGCGGCGCGCGACAATCTCACCCCATGGGTGGTGGTGCAATTCGGCGACATCGCGCTTGCCGTGGGACTGGCGCTGACGCGGCCCCGCCCCGGTGCGCTCGGCGTGCCGCTCGCTGGCGTGATCGTCTTCTATGTGCTCGCCAAGCTTCTCGAACTCGGCGATGTCGCGGTGTTCGAAGCGACGGGGCACATGGTCTCCGGCCACACGCTCAAGCATCTGGCTGCCGCGCTGGCGGCGTGGCCGGTGATTCGAGCGCTAGGGTCTACTGGCCCCGCCCCGTCCCCTCGTTGAGCAAGCACGCCACTTGATGCCCGTCGCCGGCCTCCGCGAGCGCTGGCCGCTCAATTTTGCACCGTTCCATCGCGAACCGGCAGCGCGTGTGAAACGCGCAGCCCGACGGCGGGTTGACCGGACTCGGCACGTCGCCATCGACCAGCGGCGCGAGCTTCTTCGCCAGCGGGTTGGGCACTGGGACCGAGGCGAGCAGCGCCTGGGTATAAGGATGGCGCGGATTGCGAAACAATTCATCCTTGCCTGCAATCTCGACAATGCGACCGAGATACATCACGGCGACGCGGTGGCTGATATGCGCGACGACGGCGAGGTCGTGGGCGATGAAGAGGTAAGAGAAGCCGTGCTGCCGCTGCAGGTCGATGAGGAGATTGATCACCTGTGCCTGGATCGAGACGTCGAGCGCGGACACCGGTTCGTCGCAGACGATCAGGCGCGGTCCCAGCGCCAGCGCCCGCGCGATGCAGATGCGCTGGCGCTGGCCGCCCGAGAATTGATGCGGGAAGTTCCGCATCTGGTCGGGCCGCAATCCGACCTGCTCGAACAGCTTTGCGACGCGCGCCTCCAGTTCCTTGCCGGTCGCGAGACCGTGCACGGCAAGCGGCTCGCCCACGATGTCGCCCGCGGTCATGCGCGGATTGAGCGAGGCAAAGGGATCCTGGAACACGATCTGCATCGCCCGGCGGTGCGGGCGCAGCGCCGCCTTGGAAAGATGAGTGATGTCCTCGCCGTCGAGACGGATCCGGCCCGAGGTCGGTTCGACCAGACGCAGCACGCTGCGCGCCACCGTCGACTTGCCGCAGCCGGATTCGCCGACCAGCCCGAGCGTCTCGCCGGCATGAACCGAGAACGAGACGCCGTCGACCGAGTGTACGGTGCCAACCTGCCGGCGCAGCACGCCAGCGCGCACCGGGTAATATTTCTTGAGGTCGGTGACCTCGAGCAGCGTCCCGGTCATGCCACCTCCGCGGCTTCTTCGGCGCGCCAGCACGCGGCGAGATGGCCGCTGCCCCAGTCCGCCAACGGCGGATACTCCGCCTCGCACCGCTTGATGGCGAGCTTGCAGCGCGGCGCGAAGGCGCAGCCGCTGGGCAGTCGCACCAGCGAGGGGACCGTGCCTGGAATTTCGTTCAGCCGCGCCTGCGCTGGGACCCCGGATGCGGGGACGGCGGGGATCGATGCCATCAGCCCGCGCGTATAGGGATGCTTCGGCGCGGCGAACAGCGCCTCGACGCTGGCCTCCTCGACTTTCCGCCCCGCATACATCACGATCACACGCTGCGCGGTTTGTGCCACCACGCCGAGATCGTGCGTGATCAGCACGAGGCCGGTCCCCAGCTCCTTCTGAAGATCGAGGATCAGCGCCAGGATCTGCGCCTGGATAGTGACGTCGAGCGCCGTGGTGGGCTCATCCGCGATCAGCAGTGCCGGCCGGCACGCCAGCGCCATCGCGATCATCGCGCGCTGGCGCATGCCGCCGGAGAGTTGGTGCGGATATTCCCGCGCGCGCCGCGCCGGCTCGGGAATGCGCACCAGCCGCAGCATCTCGACGGCGATGCTTTGTGCCTCTTTCGACGTGATGTTCCGGTGCAGCCGCACGGCCTCGACGATCTGGTCGCCGATCCGCATCACCGGATTGAGTGACGTCATCGGCTCCTGGAAGATCATGGAGATGCGGTTGCCGCGGATCGCGCGCATCTCCGCCTCCTCCAGCGCCAGCAGCTCGGTGCCTTCAAGCGCGACGGAACCACCGACGATGCGACCTGGTGGATCAGGCACGAGCCGCATCAAGGACAGCGCGGTGACGCTCTTGCCGCAGCCGGATTCGCCGACGATCGCCAGCGTTTCGCCGCGCCGCACGCTGAAGGAGAGATCGTCGACGGCTTTGAACAGGCCGGAATTGGTGAAGAACACCGTCTTCAGGTTCTTCACGTCGAGCACGAGATCGGATTCATCAGCCATCAGCCGCGCTGCCTCGGGTCCAGGATGTCGCGCAGGGCATCGCCGAACAGATTGGCTCCGAACACGGCGAGACTGATGGCGATACCCGGGAAGATCACCAGCCACGGCGCGGTGCGGACATATTCGGCGGCGGATTCCGACAGCATGCGACCCCACGACGGATAAGGCTCGGGAATGCCAAGGCCGAGGAAGGACAGCGAGGCTTCAGTGAGGATGGTCGAGCCGAGCTGGGCGGTGGCGAGCACGATCAGCGGCGCCAGCGTATTCGGGAGCACGTGGCGTAGCGCGATCCGCATCTCGCTCATGCCGATCGATTTGGCGGCCTCCACGAACGGCTGCTCGCGCAGCGCCAGCGTGTTGGCGCGGATCACGCGTGACACGGTCGGGATCAGCGGGATGGCGATGGCGATGATGACGTTCGGCAGGGACGGGCCGAGAGCCGCGGTCATGATGAGCGCCAGCACCAGCAGCGGCAGTGCCTGAAGCACGTCGGAGACGCGCTGGAACACGAGGTCGACCCAGCCGGAGAGATAGCCCGAGGTGAGGCCGACAATCACGCCGATCGTGCCCCCGAGCGCGGTCGAGCCGATGCCGACAGCAAGCGAGATCCGCGCGCCGTGGATGATGCGGCTGAAGACGTCGCGGCCGAACGAATCGGTTCCCATCCAGTGTTCCCAGCTCGGGCGAGCGAGCGCGCGGGCGGAATCCACCGTCAGCGGATCGTAACGTGCGATGAAGTCGGCGAAGATCGCGGTCAGCACGAACACCGCCATGATGACGAGCCCGGCCGCGCCCAGCACATGCCGCTGTGCCATGAACAGCACGCGCCGCCAGCCGCCGGTGGCATGCGCGCCGGCCCGCCGGAGTTCGAGATCATAGTCGATTGCGGCCAAACAGCTCTCCTAATCCGTGTATCTGATCCGCGGGTCGAACACTGCGTAGAGCATGTCGACGGTGAAATTGGCGAACACCACCACCACGGCGATGAACATCACGAGGTTCTGGACGATCGGATAGTCGCGCCAGCGGATCGCCTCGACCAAATAGCGCGCGACACCAGGTATGTTGAACACTGTCTCTGTGACGATCAGGCCTCCGATCAGGAACGCGGCCTCGATGCCGATCACGGTGATGACAGGCAGGATCGCGTTCTTCAGCGCGTGGTGATAGTTCACGGCGGCTTCCGAGGCGCCCTTGGCGCGGGCGGTGCGGATGTAGTCCTGCCGCAGCACCTCCAGCATCGATGAGCGTGTGATGCGCATGGTGAGCGCCGCGCTGCGGAAGCCGACGGCGGCCGCCGGCACGGCATAGGTGGCGAACGCTTCGAGCCAGGTCTGCGGATTGGGGTTGAAGATCGGCATCTGGCCGAACATCGCCACCGACGCGGTGAGGATCAGCAGCCCGAGCCAGAACGAGGGCAGCGACAACCCGCTGAGGCTGACGACGCGAAGTGCGTAGTCGAGCTTCGTCCCCTGCTTCACCGCACTGATGACGCCGAGCGGAATTCCGATCGAAGCCGAGAACAGCAGCGCAAGACCGGCAAGCTTCGCCGTGATCGGAATCCGCGGCAGAATCTCTTGCAGCGCCGGCTTCTCCGACACGTAGGAGATGCCGAAGTCGCCGCGGAGGAAGCCGCTGATCCACTGCCAATATTGCACGATCAGCGGCCGGTCGATGCCGAGCTCCTTTTCCAGGTTGGCCTTGTCTGCGGGATCGACATAGCCGGCGGCGGCGAACAGGATATCGACGATGTTCCCGGGCACGATGCGCAGCAGGAAGAAGATGACGATCGAGATCCCGAACAGGGTCACGAGCATCAGCAACAGGCGCCGCACCAGATAGGCAAACATGCACCGCCTCCCGTCGAAGCCGTCAGCTGCTCGCGGTGTGCCCTACTTGTCCAGCCACACATCCTCGTAGCGATAGCCGTTGTAGGAGCTGTTGGTCATGACGGTGAGGCCCTTGACATAGGGCTGCCAGCAGCTGCCCATGCGGCTGTGGAAGATGATGGGCCGTGCGACGTCCTCCTGCAATTGCTTGTCGATCTCCCAGACCAGCTTCTTGCGCTTCTCGACATTGGTCTCCTGCGACTGCACGTCGAACAGCTTCTCGATCTCCTTGTTGCAGTAATTGGTGTAGTTGCGCTCCGAGCCGCAGGAATAGTTCTCGTAGAAGGACTGGTCGGGGTCGTCCACGGCGTTGCCGGTGAGGTTGAGCCCGATCATGTAGTCCTTGCGCGCGACCTTCGGGAACCAGTTCGCGGTCTCGACCACGTCGACCTCGCCGTCGATATAGATGGTCTTGAGCTGGTCGATCAGGATCACCGCGGGATCGCGATAGATCGGGATGTTGCGGGTGGAGACCTTGACGGCGAGATGCTTGTCCGGTCCATAGCCGGCCTTCTGCATCAGCTTCTTCGCCTCCTCGCGGTTGGCCTTCACGTCGGGGCCATAGCCCGCAATGGTCTCCAGCATCTCCTTGGGCATTCCCCACAGGCCGTTCGGCGGCGGCAGCATGGTGCCGCCGATGTCGCCCTGGCCCTCGAACATGATCGAGATGAAAGCCTTGCGGTCCAGCGCCATCGCCATGGCGCGGCGGATGTCGACGTTGTCGAATGGCGGCGAGGACGAGTTGACGATGATGTTGGTCGACACGTTGGTCGGCGCGATCTCGCAGATCGCGTTGGGTGCCTGCGATTTGACGTCCTTCACCAGCGGAATCGTTACCTCCGTCGGAAACGTCATGTCGAACTTGCCGGCGACGAAGGCGAGGATGGCGGTCGAGCGGTTCGGGATGATGGTGAGCTCGATACCTTCGAGATAAGGCCGGCCCTTGCGCCAATAATCGGGATTGCGGGTCAGCTTGATGGATTCATTGGCTTTGAACTCGACGAACTTGAAGGGGCCGGTTCCGATTGGATGCGTGCGCATCTCTGCCGGCGAGACATGGCAGGGATAGACCGGGGTGTAGCCGGAGGCGAGCAGCGCCAGCAGCGAAGGCTGCGGCCGTTTCAGGTTGAAGGAAACCTCGAAGTCGCCGTTGGTCGAGATGTCGTTGACCTGATTGTACCAGGATTTGCGCGGGTTCTGCCGGAACTTCTGTTGCGCATTGCCCATCAGCATGTCGAAGGTGCATTTGACGTCGGCCGAGGTGAACGGCTTGCCGTCGTGCCATTTCACGCCCTGGCGCAGCTTGAAGGTCAGCGTCTTGTTGTCGTTCACCCAGGCCCAGCTCTCCGCGAGCTCGGGGACGATGCTGTCCATGCTGTTCTGCGCCACGTCCTGCTTGTAGACGGCGAGATTGTTGAACACGGGCATGAAGGGAACGTTGAGCGAGTAGGTCGCGCCTTCATGGATCGAGGCATTGCCGGGGCTGTCGCGATGATACATCCGCAAGATGCCGCCCTGCTTGGGCTCGGCGGCCAGCGCGGCGGTTGAGGCCGTCTGCACAGATAGCGCCGCCATTGCGGCGAGCGCCCATACGCTCCGCATGCTCATCCTCCCTGGACGTTGGCCTTTACCGGCCTGTTTGTTCAGACGATAGCGAGGCGCGTGCAGCGAGGCAACCCGCAAGGCTTGCTGCGCTCTCGACAATTTGGATGACGCAATATCAGGTGCTTCCCTCGCGATGCGAGAGTGCAGGTGCGAAGAGGTGAGTCCTGTGCAGATGTTGCGCGAGGTCGCATCAACAACCTCCGCTATCATCCCGAACAAGCGCGCCTTAAGCGCGCGCAGATCCGGGATCCATCGCCGCAGGGAGGAGTTTGGCGGAGACTCGGATTTGTCGTCGCGCGCGACGACTCCTTCCTGGGG
>JAEYTQ010000675.1 GCA_023433965.1 Pseudomonadota bacterium
CGAATTCATCCGAGGATGGCACCACATCGATCTCCAATATCTTCCGTTTCGGCGTGAGCTGTTATTTCCGCGATCGCTACCCGGAACAGGAAGTTCGGTACCACCTGCAGTGAGTTTGTGATCTGAGCGATACTTTTGCGGCGCCTTGAGCCGATCGAACGCATACGCGGCGGTACTCTCGCCGATCTCACGAGCGAAGGAATACGCGGTACTCTTCAAGCTCCGGCTCGCTTCCCTCGTTGTAATAAGTGCGGTGCTCGGGTATCTGCTCGGCATTCCGGAAGGCATGTTCACGTGGAGCGGCGTGATCATGCTCACGATCGCTGGAACACTTCTTACAGGTGCTTCGAACGCGCTGAACCAGGTGATCGAGATCCATCAGGATGGTTTGATGTCGCGCACCCAGGATCGGCCGCTGGTGAAAGGTTCGATCGGCCCTGCCGAAGCGGTGATCGCAGCATTCATCGCTGGAGGTGTGGCCACGCTGATGCTGTGGCTGGAGTTCGGTCCGCTCACGGGTGTGCTTGGGTTCCTTTCGCTCTTCATGTACGTGGCCTTGTACACTCCGCTGAAGAAACATTCGTCGTGGGCGGTGTTCGTTGGTGCCTTTCCCGGTGCGTTCCCGCCCTTGCTTGGTTACGTGGCGGCCACAGGCCACTTCGGGCTTGGTCCCGGACTATTGTTCGCCATGCAGTTCATCTGGCAGTTCCCGCATTTCTGGGCGATCGCCTGGGTGCTGCACGATGATTACAAAAAGGCCGGTTATCATCTGCTTCCTTCAAAGACCGGCCGCGATACCAGCAGCGCGTTCCTGATCCTTCTGTACACCTTCATGGTGATCCCGGCGGGAATGCTTCCATGGGTGTTCGATCTTACCGGCTGGATCTCCATGGTGATCGCCGTGCTCGCCGGAGCGATCATGCTGTTACCAGCTTTGAAACTGTATTTCACGCGTGATAAGGCCGATGCACGAAAGCTGATGTTCGCCAGCTTCATCTACCTGCCGGTGGTGCAGATCGCTTACGTTCTGGATCGCCTATGATGGAGATGGAATTGACCGCGGAAAAGCAGCTTGAACGGAAGATCCGTTCACGTAAGATGCTCACCTCGTTCATCATCTTCGCCATCGTGATGTTCTTCGCCGGGCTTACCAGCGCTTTCCTGGTGAGCATGAGCGGCGGTTATTGGGTGCATATGGACATGCCGGGTGCATTCCACATCAGCACCGCCGCGATCGTACTGAGCAGCGTGACCGCCCAGATCGCACTTTCCTCCGCGAGGAAAGGGCGCCGATCCCTGATCTCACCCATGCTGATCATCACGCTTCTGCTGGGCCTGATCTTCGCCTGGTTCCAGTTCAAAGGCTGGTCGCAGATGGTAGAGCGGGGGCAATACGTGAACAGCAAACTGCCCGATCTGAAAGGGAAATATGGGGTGGATTACGTGATCAGCCGCAATGGACAATTCCTGGTGGAGGAGGATGGGCAGCTGTACATGCCCGATGATACCGGCCGGCGCCAGGCGCTCAACTCCGATCTGGAGGAATACAAGAACACCACCAGCGCCTACATCTACGCACTTACCGGTTCGCATTTCTTCCATTTGCTTTTCGGCCTGTTGAGCCTTGTGGTGATGGTGGTGATGGCCGGTCTCGGCAGGTACACGCAGCAATACCACGCAGGGCTCTGGTCTGGCGTGATGTACTGGCATTTCCTGGCCGGTCTTTGGATCTACCTTTTGCTGTTCTTGACCTTTGTTCACTAACATTGCCCCGTAAATAGAAGTCATGTCCGGAGAAGCAAGCAAAGCGATCAGTACCGAGGCTCTTTGGGGCGGCGGCCGCTCCCCCTTCAGCATCAGCTACGGGAAGATGATGATGTGGTTCTTCCTGGTCTCCGATGCGCTCACGTTCTCAGGCCTGCTGGTCGCCTACGGATTCGTGCGTCATTCCACCACCGAGGCATGGCCGATCGGCGATGAGGTGTTCCGCGCGTTGCCGTTCCTGCACGGTGATTTCCCGCTGATCTACGTGGCGCTGATGACCGCGATCCTGATCTTCAGTTCGGTTACGATGGTGCTTGCGGTGGAAGCCGGTCACAGAATGGACAAGAAGGGAGTGATCAAATGGTTGTTCCTCACGGTGATCGGTGGTTTCTTTTTCGTGGGATCACAGGCGTGGGAGTGGAGCCACTTCATCCACGGAAGCGGTGGCTACATCTTCACCAACGATGGGACCAAATACTGGGTGCAGAACGAGACTCACGATACGCATGATCCGGTGAACGCGCCCGGTTTCCATCTTTTGCGCGCCAAGGAAGGACACTACCTGATCGGCGAGGAAAAGATCGAAGGCAGCGCGGCCGTGCAGCTTTGGGAGGATAGGGTGAGCTATGTGGATGGCGCGAACATGACGCGGAACGAATACGGCCCGCCCCAGTACGCGAACTTCTTCTTCTTCATCACCGGCTTCCACGGGTTCCACGTATTCAGCGGAGTGATCATCAACCTGGTGGTGCTCATCATGGTGATCAATGGCGTCTTCCACCGCCGCGGCCATTACGAAATGGTCGAAAAGGCCGGTCTTTACTGGCACTTCGTGGATCTTGTGTGGGTGTTCGTGTTCACCTTCTTCTACCTTATCTGATCATGGAGCGCGACGATATCATTGAATACAGCCTCGATGCGCATCACAGCGAGGAGGCGGGCCGGGCGATCCGCCGCAAGATCTGGATGACCACACTGCTCCTGGCCGTGATCACCACCATCGAAGTGGTGCTGGGCATCGTATGGAAATCATGGTTCCCGGATGGTTGGGGCATGGTGAAGTGGACCTTCATCGTGCTCACGCTGGTAAAGGCGACCTACATCGTGATGACGTTCATGCACCTGGGCGATGAAAGGCGCAACATCAGGGCGATGATCCTGCTGCCTTACGCCTTGTTCATCCTGTATCTCGTTTTCATCGCGATCTGGGAATCGAACTACCTGCACTGGCTGTGGATGAAATTCCTGTGATGCATGGAACTTAGACCAGCCAGCCGGAAAGTGAAATTCGCCGTGCTGGGCGGGATCGTTCTGTTCATCTTCGCGCTCTTCTTCTTCTTCTCGCCGCTCGCGGGTTTCGTGAAGCACAGTTTCAATTTCCTTCCCTACTACGGGCCGAAGGAAGTGATCGCCGTGGAACGCGACGGGCGCATGGTGGCCGATACGATCTATGCGCAACTTCCTTCGTTCAGCCTTGTCGATCGGTACGGCAACGAGTTCACCGATCGGAATGTGGAAGGCAAGATCATCGTGGCGGATTTCTTCTTCACCCGCTGCACCACGATCTGCC
>JAEYTQ010000686.1 GCA_023433965.1 Pseudomonadota bacterium
ATCCCAATCCCTGCCTTCGCAGGCAGGGCGCTCGCCGCACCATAGAGCCCGCTGATCCGCTCTAGGGCGGTTGTCAACGTACCCTGGAGATCGGCCGAATCATGGCCGGTGGGCAGAACCATAAATACTGACCCAAAGGCGGTGTAGCCGTGAAAAAAGCTGTTGTCCGGACGGTAGGCCCGCATGCGCTCGATGAGTAGCGGCTCGCCACCTGATCTTCTCACACAGAAGGTCGATTCCAACTCCCGGAAGTAGCGGCCTTCGCCCAAGGGGTCGTGGATAGTGAACGCATCGAAGATCAACGCGTGAGCGTCGGCCGCGCAGTCAAGCTCGATGGTCTGCGACAACGCCGCATCGGGAAACATGATGCGGGGCTCGGGCAGATACTCGAGACTGCCGTTGCTCTCGACATCGAGCTTCACCGTCTCGACAGCGCACGCCGCGGGTTCGGCGCGATGAACGGACGTCGCGCCCTGGCTGGTCAGGCACACGGCTGTCCCGGGGCCAAGAATGAGGCGTTGTACAAGGCTGTCCTCTCCGTGCACTGCCCCGCTTGCCGTCTGCACGATCACGCTGAGGCAATCCGGCCGGTCCGGATCGACATGAAAGCTGCGCGTGAGCACGAAGGGCCAAGCGAACATGCGTCGGTCGACCACGGTACGGCCGGCACGCCGGACGAAGCTAAGGTCGAGCCGCGCTGCGTCGCTCGCCGTTGCGCGACTCATGTCCTGAACAACACGTCGCGCTCGAGGAGATTGACGATCGACTCGATACCGTCGCCGCGGCGACAATTGGTGAGCAGTACCGGACGGTCTCCGCGGACCTTCAATGCGTCCCGATGCATGCGCTCCAGATCCACGCCCACATAAGGCGCCAGATCGACCTTGTTGATGACGAGAAGGTCGGCGCGAATGACACCCGGACCGCGCTTGCGTGGAATATCGTCGCCTCCGGCGACATCGATCACAAACATCCAAAAATCAGTCAGATCGCGCGAGAACGTCGAGGCGAGATTGTCGCCGCCGCTTTCCAGCAGGATCAGCTCGACTCCCGGGAAGCGGCGCTCGAGCTGATCTGCGGCCTCGATGTTGAGCGTGGGATCCTCGCGAATCACGGTGTGCGGACACGCGCCCGCCTCGACTGCCGACACCCGTGCCGGATCGATAAGACCGGAGCGCCTGATCCGTTCGGCGTCTTCGGCTGTGACCAAATCGTTGGTGATGACGGCGATATCGATGCCCCGTGCGGTGAGTGCCGGAATCAGGCACTCCACCAACGCGGTCTTGCCTGAACCGACCGGTCCTCCGATTCCAACCCTTGCGGCCGCGATCCGTGGCTGCGTCGATCCATTGTTGAGCGAAAGCCGGCTCATCGGAGCATGTACCGTCTTGCCAGCGGCACCTCCGTCGCCGGCGAGCACATCAGAAGCTTCCCATCGGCCCGAACCTCGAACGTTTGCGGGTCGACCTCGACATGCGGTGTCGCAGCGTTACGCAACATGTCTGCCTTCCGCAATTTTCGCACATTCTTGATCTGGACGGGGGCGCGCTCAAGGCGGAGCTTGCGGGTCACGTCAGCATCCATGGCGAGCTTCGACATGAAATTGACCCCCAGTCTTTGCGGTGCGGCACCGAGAGCCCCCCACATCCGTTTCTGGATCATCGGTTCCGACAGGCCGAGGCTGCCGTTGCCGTCACCCATGGCTGCCCAGACGACAAAACCGTTCTTGATCACCATATAGGGCTTGATGCCGAACGACGCGCGCGGCCAAAGAACGAGATCGGCCATCTTGCCCGGTTCGATCGAACCGACCGTATGGTCGATGCCGACGGCAATAGCCGGATTGATGGTCAGCTTGGCAATGTAGCGCTTGATGCGCTCATTATCCGCACGTGCCGTCTTTTCCTCGGGCAGGCGACCGATCCGATCCTTCATCACGCTCGCGAGCTGCCAGCACTTCGCGACGTTCTCGGCGAGGCGTCCCATGCCTTGCGTATCCGTGCCGAAGATCGAGATCGCCCCCATATCGTGCAGAAAGTCTTCCGCCGCCATCGACTGGGCGCGCACCCGTGCCTCACCGAACATCACGTCCTCGGGCGCATTGTAATTGAGCTGATGACAGATCATCGTCATCGGAACGCCCTCCTCCATGCCGTAAGACGTGTACGGATTGGTCGGATTGGTCGACGAGGGAATGACGTTATCCCACGACACGACCTTGAGCAGATCCGGGGCGTGACCGCCGCCGGCGCCTTCCACGTGATACATATGGATGGTGCGCCCCTCGACCGCTGCCATCGTATCTTCGCAGAAGCCGTATTCGTTGATCGAGTCGGTGTGGAGGTGAACAGCGAAATCATTGCGATCTGCCGCAATGAGGCTCTGATCGATCACCGCGGGGGCGGCGCCGAAATCCTCGTGAATTTTCACGGACATGCCGCCGGCCGCAACCGCTTCCTCGATCGCCTCGGGGTTTGACCCCGCACGTCCGAACAAGGCATAATTGAGCGGCGAGAACTCGATCGCCTGCAGGAAGCGCGCGAAGGTCGAAGCGGCCCCGCTACCGACGTCAAAAACCGGCCCAGATCCGTTTCCGACCAAGGTGGTGGTCCCGCCGGAAAGCGCATGGTCGGATTGCTCGGGCGAGATCAGGTGCGCGTGCGACTCAATGGCGCCGGCGGTGACGATAAATGGGCCACCGGCAATCGGCGCCGTCGTGTGACCCACGACCATGTCGGGATGCACATTGGGCATCACGTCGGGATTGCCGGCCTTGCCTATACCAACTATGCGCCCGTCACGGATGCCAATGTCGGCCTTTACGATGCCGGCGACTGCATCGACGATGGTCGCGTTCTTGATGACAACGTCGAGAATATTGTGTGAGGCCGTTCGGTAGGCGTTGACGCCTTCGCCATCGCGCAGGTTCTTTCCCGCACCGACCAGCAGTTCGTGCCCGTAGGTGGTGAAGTCGTGCTCAATCTCGGCGAGCAGACTGGTGTCCGCCAGTCGCACAAGATCGCCCTTGGTGGGGCCGTAGAGTTCGCCGTACGCCCTGCGCGACAGGATTGCCATGATCAGGCTCCCAGATAGCCGCGGGCGCGAGCCAGCTTCAGCGCATCATCCCTCGCCGACGGCGCATCCAACGGACCGTTGACGAGGCCTGCCTGCCCATGCACGACGCGATCACCCGAGATCGGAACCAGCCGCACGGACTTGGTGACCCCCGGCTCGAAACGGATACCGGCCCCCGCAGGACGGTCGATTTTCGTGCCCCAGGCTGCCGCGCGATCGAAGAGCAAGGCACGATTGACCTCGAAGAAGTGAGTGTGGCTGCGAACCTGAACGTCACGGTCGCCGGTATTCGTGACATCGATGGTGATCGCCTCCAAGTTTGCGAAGCTCTCAATGTCTCCGTCGCCTGCGATGATCTCACCGGGCACGATATCGTCCACGACCGATGTGTCACTGGGACCGATCGGTTCGAAAAGCGCCATCACCTTGGTCCCTTCCGCGAACATGCATTCGATATAGAGCATCGGGATCATCTGCCCGACACCCGACTCGACATCGTCCCATGTCAGCAAACGGCCTGCCATGTCGCGGATTTCTGCGTAAGGCATGTTGCGGCGCGCCGCAGTCATGACTTCGTCCGTGATATAGGCGACCGCCTCCGGATGGCTCAGCGGAATTCCCAGCGACCGATTGCGGCGCGCCATTTGCGCGGCATTGAAGATGACGAGGCGATCCATCTCGGTCGGTGAAAGGTTCATCATGGAAGAGCATCCTCTCTCAAGTCGCGAACATGCGAACATGTCGCAGCGGCCCACGCGAAACCGCGATGTCAATGAAAGGCGTGAAGCTCGCAGGCAGCGCATCGGGCGGCGGAGTTACCTCGAGCAGTCCCGCCAGCAACATGCGTGCGGCTTCCTGGCTACGCTGCGCCTCGATGTGGCCGATGATCCCGAGCCTAACGGCTGCACTGACGAGGCCGGTCACGAGCGTCCAGCCCGAGACCAATTCCGCGGCCTCCAGGCTAAGCCCCGCGTCCCGGCCGACGACGGCCTGCACGACGGCCAGATGGCCAAGCCTTGCATCCGACGACACCAGGCCACGGTAAGCGACCGATAGCGGTCCATCGAGCCTGAACCATACCCCGAGTAGCGCCCTGCCCGCCCGCCGCGATCCTTCCCGCATTTCGGCCGAAGGTGTTGCCGCCTCGGCCAGGCGATCCGCGCGCGCGATGGCTACACAATCCTCTGCTCGAAAGGCCTGGCGCAGCAGGACACGATCCATACTTGCCCAGCGCCGCTCGAGCTGGTCCGCGACAATCCGATCCAGTTCGCTGCGGTTGGCAAGCATCCCGTCTGCAGCAAGGCCTTCCAGCCCCCAGGAGAACGCAAAGCCGCCGGCCGGGTAGGCACTGTCCCCGAGCTGCAGCAAGGCCAGCGTCTGCGATCTGTCAAACAGCGTAATTCTCCACGATCTCGCCTGCCTCGAGCAGCGGCCTGATCCGTGCCCGGTAAGTGTCGAGCGGAGCATCGAGCAGGACGACGAGGACATCGTCCTCGAAACGGACCCGCCAATGCAGATTTCCGGCATTCCAGCCCAGCTTCAGCGCGGCAGCTTGGTTGACGGGCTTCAATCGCCAGCATTCCTGCTCGCCGAAGCGGACGATGATGGCCCGGTCGTGCGCGAGAAACAGCAAGGCCCCGTCGACCAGGTCCTCGTCCCGGTTCAGGCTGACGGCGCAATCGGTTCCGCGATCGGTCGTCAAGCGGAAGCGCTTGCGGCCGACGTCCGACGGCGGCACGAACAGGAGTTCGATCCCGCCATGATGTTCGACGTGGTGGAGACGGCCTGCATAGGCTGCGTCGTCGGACCGTCCGATGATGCCGTGAAGCCGTAACGTCATGATGTTCTCCTGCAACGACCGGAGGACCGGCTTACCGGGTTGTCGCCGACACCTCCGTCGAGATTACCAATGTGACCTCTCCATCCAGGATGGGCTTGGCAATTCCGAAGAAGGTCGCGACGACCGCCGAGCTGTTGTGGCGATCCATCGCAGCCTTGTCGGCAAATCGCTCGTACGTCGTGAACACGCACGGATCGTCCTCGCTCTGCGAGATG
Organism: Pseudomonadota bacterium; assembly: GCA_023433965.1. Taxonomy (GTDB): domain Bacteria; phylum Pseudomonadota; class Alphaproteobacteria; order Rhizobiales; family Xanthobacteraceae; genus Bradyrhizobium. The sequence goes on from JAEYTQ010000686.1 coordinate 5,131, forward strand.
AAGAATCCGATCGTATCAGGCTCGTTAGCCGCCACATTCTCGGCGACGGCCATCAACGCGTCACGCATCGTGACCTGGTGCCCGGACTTTGCCTTGATGACGGCGGTGATGGTAATCATCAGAACTTCTTCCAATCACCGTCGGCCTCGAAGGCGCTGGCCGCCTGGTAGATGGTCGCCTCGTCATAGTCCTTGGCGATCAGCATCAGGCCGACGGGGAGGCCATCCGACAGGCCGCAGGGAATGGTCATCGCGGGATGACCGGTCACGTCGAACGGACTGGTCGTGGCCGTCATTTCAAAGGCACGCTGGACAATCTCGGCGAGCGGCGCATCCTTGGCCGGGATCGGCGTGGCCACACAGGGCAAGGTCGGCATCAGCAGCAGGTCGTAGGAACCGAACACCGCATCATAGGCCGCCTTGGCAGCGATCGCGATGTTGCGTGATTTGGCGTAGTAACGACCGCGATAATGGCTGACGCCCCACTGCCCGACCAGCATTGTGAGCTTGAGCGTCTCCGAGAGATCGTCGGCGCGGTTGCGCCAGCCAGAATGAGCGTCGAGTAGGCCGACGTCATAGAGCCCCTTCCAGTTAAAGCCCATGCCGTTGCCGATCATCATCTGGACCAGGAAACCTTCTAGCGTGATCGGGTTCCACGCCGCGAGTGCATGTAGATGTTCGGGAATCGAAACTTCCGACACGCTGGCACCGAGCTTTGCGAACCGCTCTGCGCCGGCCTTCACCTTGGACGCAACGCCCTCCTGCATGTTCGCAACGGCAAATCCCTCCTTGAGGATGCCGATCTTCATGCCCTTCACGCCCTTGCGGAGCATCTCGGTGTAGCTCGTGACCTTCGGCGCGTATTGGCGCGGAGCTAACCCGTCGGGGCCGGCCAGCACCTCCAGCAACAACGCGTTGTCGGCGACATTGGCGGTCATCGGGCCGGTGTGGTCGATGGTCGATTCGATCGGCATCACGCCCGTATACGGCACGAGCCCGTGTGTCGCCTTCATGCCGTAGATGCCGCAATAAGAAGCCGGAATGCGGATCGAGCCGCCCTGATCGCCGCCTATCGACATGTCGACCTCGCCGGCAGCGACCAGCGCGGCGCTTCCCGACGATGAGCCGCCGGCCGAATACCCCATCTTGAGCGGATTGTGGACTGGTGCAGGATCAGAGGTATGGCTGCCGCCCGACAGGCAGAAATGCTCGCACACGGCCTTGCCGACAATGGTGCCGCCGGCGTCGAGTATGCGGGTCACGATCGTTGCGTCAGCGGCGGGAATGAAGCCCTCGAGCGTGGTCGAGCCGTTCATCATCGGGACGCCGGCCAGGGCGACGTTGTCCTTCAGCACGATGGTGCGGCCCGCGAGCTTGCCGCTCGCCGCACCCTTGACCTCGGTCTTGATCGCCCACGCGCCGTACTTGTTGTCCTTCGGCATCGGCTTGGAGCCCGGCATGCGCGGATATTTGACCGGCGGCAGCGGGTTCGGCAGCTCGTCGATGACGTCGTACGCGTCGAACATCCCACCCATGAGCGCAAGATAGCTTCCGGCTTCTTCGACCGTCATGTTCATATGCAGGCTCGCGGCGAGCTCGGCGACATCTTCGGCAGTCGGACGTTTGATAGACATAGGTCATCCATTCTTGAGAGGACAAGCACGCAGCAACGAAGACAGCAATTTGCAACG
>JAEYTQ010000701.1 GCA_023433965.1 Pseudomonadota bacterium
GCCGAGGCGCTGCGTCGGCTTCGTTCGCAAGACCGGGACATTAGCCTGCTGATCACGGAATCGAACCCGAAGCTGCTCGAGACCTTCGCCGACGTGACGCTGACGATCGAGCGCGGCGAAATCGAAAGCCGGGTCCGGGCGTAGCGCTCGCCCGGTTCGGCGCGCGAAACAGACGGTCATCGAGGCTTGCCGAACAGACGAATCTACTGGCGCCAATGCAACACGAGGCGGCCTGCGCCGGCGAAGCCGGCAGAGGATTTGTAATCTCGGTGTCCATCGAACCGGCAGCAGCTCAGGCCGCCTCGTTCGCTGCCAGCTTGCTCTGCGAGTGCGAGAATTCTACGTGCAGACGGAGGGAAGAGGCAGGACCATCCCGATCCACAGCGTCGCCACCACTGCCGCCAAGGACAGATAGCTGGAAGCTCGCCACAGAAATGCATCTAGGCGGTTGCCGGCGATCGCCAGGCTTGTACGACTTCGGGAAAGAAGCCAAAGCAGTGCACCCAGATGAGCCGCGAACAATCCAAACAGCACGGTATGTAGCAGGGTGAATGGCCCAACCCGCACCCGCTGCCACCCAAACTCACATCCGGTGGCCTGAACGCCATACAGCACCGCCAGTGCTGCGATCCAAACGGCAAAGCCGGCCGCCATGAACAGGAAGCCCTGGTTTCGCGCCGTCATGGTGAAACCACCGACGATGTCGAGTGGAGCAACAGGAAGCTCAACAGGCCAGTCGCCGCGGTGTAGGCATGCCATGATCTGCCGATCCGCAGATCGTGCGCCCGCACTGGCGAAACATACCCTGCGCGGCTGCGCCGGTATCCATAGCCCGCAAAGATGGCGCCCAGAATGACATGCAGCGCCACATAGCCCAACAGGACCATCGTGACGGCGCCGTAAGCGTGATCGGCTGGTGCGGGTACGCGCATCATCAACGCCAGCACTGCGATGAACGCGACGGCGTGCGCGATGAGGCCTGCCAAAAGCCAGACCTCGCGAGTTCCCGGCCTGCGTAGTACGGCCTCGCTTGCGCTGCGCCAGCCGGCAACGCCACCCAGGCCGAGAGCAACCGTTGCCAGAATGGATAGCGCGACACTCGGTCTCACGACTTGCGGCGGCGGCCAGTTCGGCGCCACGACGGACAGATAGAGCATGCCGAAAGCAAGCGCCCCGAACGCGGCGGCATTGCCGAACAACCCCACACGCATTGCCCATTGCGAGGGCGGGGCATCGGATTCGTATTGTGACGGCACATGCTCGCCACGGCCAATACCGATCGGGCCGCGATCGGCGACATCGCCACAGTCTCGCGTCCACAACAGCAGTGTCCCGATCGTTGCCACAAAGCCGGCAATGCCCACGGCATAAAACTGAAATAGAATGGCAAGGAAGAAGACTGCCGTGGCAACCCCGCTCAGGAGCGGCAGGAAAGTAGGGCCCGGCAGTCGCACCAACTGCTCGACCCTGCCGGATGTGATTTCGACGCCCAAGGTTTCCAGACGGCCTTCTCGCGCGAAGCCGAGATATCCGTCTCCTCGCGCCAGCGCGGCCGGAAGATCTGCCGCTTCCTTCAGCGGTGATCGGTGATCGACCGCGGGAATGGAGCCGAAACTGTAGGAAGGCGGCGGAATCGCCGTCGCCCATTCGAGGGTGCCGGCGTCCCACGGGTTGCGCCTTGCTCGTTTCCAGAAGCGGAATTGCAGCAGAATGTCCACGGCAAACAGCGCAAAGCCGATCGCCATCACGAAACTGCCGATGGACGAAACGAGATTTACCCATTCCCAGCCGGTGCTGGCATCATAAGTGTAGATCCGTCGTGTCATTCCGAGCAGTCCGGTCGCGTGCATGACCAGGAATGTCAGGTTGAAGCCGATGAAGATGAGCCAGAACGCCGCGACGCCGAGGCTCAACCTTGGCACTCGCCCCGTCACGTGCGGCAGCCAGTAATAGACGGCCGCCAGCATGGGAAACACGAAGCCGCCGACCAGGACGTAGTGCAAATGGGCGACGATGAAATGAGTGTCGTGAACCTGCCAGTTGAACGGCACGATGGCGACCATGACGCCGGTGAGCCCGCCGGTGACGAAGATGAAGAAGAAACCCAGGATGAACAGCATCGGGAGCTTCAGTTGCGGTCGCCCGGCTGCCAGCGTTCCGATCCAGGCGAAAATCTGCACTGCCGTCGGCACGGCGACCGCCGTGCTGGCGGCGGAGAAGAACGCCAGCGCCAGATGTGGAATGCCCACCGTGAACATGTGATGGACCCACAGGCCGAAACTCAGGAAGGCGAGGGCGACGATACTGACGACGATCGCCAGATATCCGATGATCTCGCGCCGGGCGAGAGCCGGAAGAATGGTGGAGACGGCGCCGGCTGCCGGCAGGAAGATGATGTAGACCTCGGGATGACCGAATAGCCAGAACAGATGTTGCCAGAGGATGGCGTCGCCGCCCCGGGTCGGATCGAAGAACGGCAGACCGAACGCCCGTTCGATTTCCAGCAGCACCGAACCGACGATGAGAGGCGGGAAGCCGAACAGCATCATGAACGCGGTGACGAGCATGTACCAGGCAAACAATGGCATCATGTCGAGAGACATGCCGGGCGCGCGGAGCTTGAAGATCGTCACGATGATCTCAACGGCCGCAGAAAAGGCGGAGATCTCGACGAAGGTGACGCCGATCAGCCAGAGATCTGAATTGATGCCGGGCGAGTAGGGGCGCGAACTCAGTGGTGTGTACATGAACCAGCCGCCGTCCGGCGCCACGCCGATCGCCATGCCTGCGATGAGAATCGAACCGCCGAAGAGGTAACACCAATAGCCGTAGGCGCTGAGCCGCGGGAAGGCCATGTCGCGAGCGCCGAGCATCTTCGGAAGAAGATAGAAAGCCATGCCTTCGAGCAGCGGAATGGCGAAGAGAAACATCATCACCGTGCCATGCATGGTGAAGAGCTGATTGTAGATGTCCGGTCCGAGGAAGGCGCTCCGCGGCGTGGCAAGCTGGGCGCGGATCAGCATGGCAAGCATGCCGCCGATACCGAAGAACACGAAGGCTGTAACGATGAAACGTCGCCCTACAATGGTGTGGTTGACCGCCGAAAGGCGTCCCAGACCCGGCCCTGTGCGCCAGATGGCATCGAGCTCCTTGTGGAGCCGGATCGGATCAGGGGCAGAGACGGACGAATCCATCATAGTCTTGTTCCCGTGACGGCTTCGCCGGAGTTTGCTTGCGGAAGCTGGTCGATGACCTTTCTGAACTCTTCCTCCGAGGCGTGGGCTTCGACGATCATCCGCATCTCGAGATGGCCAGTTCCACAGAATTCGGAGCAGAGCCCGCGGTATCGCCCGGCTGCGTCGGCGCTCAGTCGAAGCATCGTCGAGTGGCCCGGCGTGGCATCGATCTTGCCGGCGAGCCGCGGCACCCAGAAGCTGTGAATGACATCGGCGCTGGTGATGTTGAGCCGTACCGGCTGGCCCGCGGGAATGTGCAGGACGTCGTTCGACCGGCGCACCGTTCCGTCAGCCGCACGGTACGTGAAGACCCATTCCCATCGCCGGGCCAGCACGTCGACCTCCATCACGGCTTCGGCGCGAGCCTGGAACAGCCGCTCGCCGCTTGCGAGTGCGTAGATCATCAGCGGTGTCAGAACGACGCCGGGCAATACCAGCCCACCACCCACAATCCAAACGGATGCGGGCGTGTTCCTTCCGGCCCCGGGCCGAACAAAGGCGAGCGCCACGAGCACCGCAATCAGCGCCAACAGCAGGGAGGCGCCGGTCAGCATCACCCACCACAGGCTGGCAATCGAACCGGCGGCCGGTCCGGCCGGCTCGAGTGTCGAAAATGGGCTACTGCAGCCTGATATGGTCGCAGCGATCGCAAATACGGCGGGGAGGGACGAGAACCTTTCGCACGGCTTACGGGTTGTTCTCTCCCTGCCGACAAGCCTCGGCAAAGCAGCGGGAGCGCTTCCATGGCCAGTCCAGTCACCGATGAGATCGCTGAGCACGACACCAATTCGATGGTCTCCGTGGCCGGCCACCCTATCCACGCGATGTCGGTGCATTTCCCGATCGCCTTTGTGATTGCGACGCTTGGATGCGATGTCGCGTACTGGTGGAGCGCCGAGCCGTTCTGGTCGCGGGCCGGCCTCTGGACATGCGGCCTCGCCTTCTGGCTCGGTGTGGTGGCAGGGGTCGCCGGCACGGCCGAACTGCTGCTCGTGTCCGGTATCCGCGAGCGCGCCGCGAGCTGGAATCATGCCATCGCGGCCGTGACGCTGCTGTCGATGGTCGGGATGAACTGGGGGCTGAGGCTGGGAGATGCGTCCGTCGCCGTGCTGCCGGTCGGCATCGCCCTGTCGGCATTGGCGGCCGTTTTCGTCGCGCTGGCGGGCTATCACGGAGGCAAGCTCGTGTTCCATCACGGCATTGGCATCCTGGTCTCGAGCAACGACTGAAGCCCGCCCGGACGAAGCGCCCAGTCCGGCAGCACGCCGACATCGACATTCGGCTTGGCGAGTACCAGTACGAGAACGGCTGCAATGACCAAAGCCGTGCTGCCGATCCCCAGATATTGACGCCAGCTTGCGTATCTGCCGTTGGGGTCGAACAGGTGTTGAATGACATAACCCTGCCGGATGTGCAGGGCGACCAGCACGCCGACGGCGACCAGCTTCAGGGCCATCCAGACCGTGAAAACCTCGCGCATGAAGATCAGCAAGCTTCCTGCTATCACCGCGGTGAAAGCCGCGGGCGAAGTGACACGAATGAAGACCGAGCGGGTGAAGCGGTGCAGTTCGTGCAACGGCTCTCCACGCAGCCCGGCACGCTGCGCATAGATCACGGGTAGCACCAACAGTCCTGCGCACCACACCATGATTGCTCCGATATGAATTGCTTTGGTCCAGGCGATCATGAGGCGCGACCGGAAAACGCGCTGGAGGAGAGCCTAAGGTGGAGCAGGATCAGCGCGGCGGCGAGATATGGCAGGACCGCCGGCACCCACATGATCAGTCCGGCGAGTTGCTGGTCTTCAAGTGCGCTCAGGCCGAACGGCATGGTGCTGCCGAGGTGAGGGGCGTACAGCGGGCGGCCCGCAAAGGCGATGATCGCGCCAAGAAGGCCCATCTGTATCGTGCCCGTGAGCAGTGCGGTCAGCGAACTCGCCAGTGTGGTGTGCGGCGAAAGCACCACCAGCCAGAACGCGAGGGCAGTTCCGCACAGGCTGACCTGCATGGCCCAAAAGACCGCCGAACTCGACAGCGCGAGCGCATAAAGCGAAGGCGAGTGCCAAGTCCACAAAACACAGAACTGGACGACGGCAATGCACGGCAGCGTGCCGGGGGACATCGCCGTTGCGCGGCAACGGCTGGGGAGCGAAATGGCGGCCAACGGCGCCACGACCGCGATCAGCAGAACGTGGTGAGTAACGCGGGCGGAGAACAAGGCCGAGGTCAGGGCGCAGAAGGGAGACACGAACAGTAAGCTCAAGATCAACCAAGTGGCGCCAAAACATGCCCGATTATCGGGCCATTCCCCTGTCCTACGAAGCAGGAGAAGGTGCGCGGCCGCAATGGATGTCATCGCCCCGATTAGCCACGGGTCCAGGTTCCAGCTGACCAGCAGGTCAGCCGGCTTCGGTGGCGGTCCGCAATATTGATTCCAAGGCCCGTTCAAGTTGCTCTTCCGCCGAATTCGGCCGCTTGGTGTGAACTCGTCGAATTTTGAACGCGCGGTGGTCGGCTGGGAACCTATTCGCTTTAGCGGCAAATCGACACAGCGCGGCTTCTCGCCAACCGCAGCAAGGCGATGCGTGCACTGCACCGTTCGCAGGTCGGCAGAAGTGACCGCATCTTTCCGACTTTTTGAGGAAGCAACGCACGTGCGATGCGGATGATCGAACAGCCGGCGACATTGTGATGCGTCAGCTCGCCGGAACAAGCGCACACAGAAGATGTTGCCGCGCCATGGGTGAAGCCGTCGGCGTCATAACACTCGTCCAGGAATCTCGCTTCAAGCTGACGGATGAT
>JAEYTQ010000705.1 GCA_023433965.1 Pseudomonadota bacterium
GACCAAGGGCATGCACGGCGAGGAGATGACCGAGTTCGGCCTGTTGAAGGCCGCCGGCGCGGTCGCCTTCAGCGACGGCGACAGGAGCGTGACCAACGCCCAGGTGATGCGCCGCGCGCTGACTTACGCCCGCGACTTCGACGCTCTGATCGTGCATCACACCGAGGATCCCAACCTCGTCGGCGAAGGCGTCATGAACGAGGGCGAGTTCGCGACCCGGCTCGGCCTGATGGGCATCCCGAACGCCGCCGAGGCCGTGATGCTGGAGCGTGACCTGCGCCTCGTCGCCCTCACCGGCGGCCGCTACCACGCGGCCTCGCTCACCTGCATCGATTCCCTCGACATCCTCCAGCGGGCGCGCGATGCCGGGCTCGCCGTCAGCGCCTCGGTCTCGATCAATCATCTGGCGCTGAACGAGAACGACATCGGCCCTTACCGTTCGTTCCTGAAGCTGTCGCCGCCGCTGCGCACCGAGGACGACCGCCGCGCGCTGGTCGCGGCTCTCGCCTCCGGCCTGCTCGACGTCATCATGTCCGACCACAATCCGCAGGACGTCGAGGTCAAGCGCCTGCCGTTCGCGGAAGCCGCACCCGGCGCCGTGGGGCTCGAGACCATGCTGCCCGCCGGCCTGCGACTGGTTCATAACGGCGAACTGGACCTGAAGACGCTGATCCGCGCGATGTCGACACGGCCCGCCGAGCTGCTCGGGCTAGCAGGCGGAACCCTGCGTACCGGCTCCCCCGCGGATGTCATCGTGATCGATCCCGATACGCCCTGGATCGTCGATCCGGCCGACCTCAAATCGCCGTGCAAGAACACCCCGTTCGACGAGGCCCGCTTTACAGGCCGCGTGGTGCGCACCATTGTCGGCGGCCGAACGGTCTATGAGCATGTCTGACGTATCCGATCGTTCGACATGGAATTCCTGCCTTTGGAGCTGCCGCCATGGCGCTTGAAGCATTTCTGCCGATCGCCTTCCTCATCGGCTACCTGTTCGGCTCGATTCCGTTCGGGCTGATCCTGACCAGGCTCGCCGGCACCCAGGACATCCGCTCGATCGGCTCCGGCAGCATCGGCGCCACCAACGTGCTGCGCACGGGACGCAAGAGTCTTGCCGCGGGCACCTTGCTGTTCGACGCGCTCAAGGGCACCGCGGCGGTCGTGATCGCCGGCTACATCGCAGGGCCAAACGCCGCGATGGTCGCCGGGCTCGGCGCGTTCCTCGGCCATCTCTTCCCGGTCTGGCTCAAGTTCAAAGGCGGCAAGGGAGTTGCGGTCTATATCGGTGTCCTGCTCGGCCTGTTCTGGCCCGGCGCCGTCGTGTTCTGCCTGCTTTGGCTCGCCACCGCCTTCACCACCCGCTACTCCTCGCTCTCGGCGCTGGTTGCGGCCTTCATCACGCCGATGTTCCTGTGGTGGTTCGGCCACCTCGCCTTGTCGGCACTCACGGCGGTGCTGACCCTGCTCCTGTTCTACGCGCATCGCGAGAACATCAAGCGTCTGCAGACCGGCCGGGAAAGCCGGATCGGCGAAAAGGCCTAGCGTTTTCGAGCGAGGTGGACGCCGCTCGCGTCAAGACGACGCGTCAAGTCTGAACCGGAAAAAGTACGGATACCGCCGCACCCCTTCCGCATTATATGCCAAATCCTGTTCGCAACTTTCCTGCTAATCGCGACAGGCAGTAGCGAACGGGTTCCATGCCTGTCATCCTGACACAGGACACGGCGTTACGCGGTTGCTCAGAATGGGCGAGAAGATTGTCGGCGCGGATGGTGGGGTTGATTCGTTGGGTGCTTCCGGCACGCCAGCGAGCCGGCTGCTCTCGGCGACCAATATCTGGTCCGACGCGCCTTCGCCGGCGCCAGCGCCAACACCTGTTTCGGTTCGGCCGCCGACGTCATCGCCTGATCCGATCGTATCACCTCCTGTGACGGCCGAAGTCGTGACCAGGGCCGCAGCCGTTGCGCCAGCGAAGCCACCGACGGGGCATTGGCCGCCGCGAAGACTCTCGCTCGCCCTCCAGGGCGGCGGCACCTTTGCCGCCTTCACCTGGGGCGTGCTGGAACGGCTTTTGGAAGAGCCCGAAATCGCAATAGACACCATCAGCGGCGCCAGCGCCGGCGCGATCAACGCGCTGCTGCTCGCTTGCGGCCTCGCCGAAGGCGGCCGCGAAGGCGCCCGTTCCAGGCTGAACCGGTTCTGGGTCCGGCTAATGCACGAAGCCTCGTTCCGCTCACTGATGCTGATCGGGGGCTTTTCGCCGTCGGGAAGCTCGGTCGCGTTCGGCCCGACGCTGCGCTCCGGCCAGTTCGATCCGTTCGACCTCGATCCGCTGCGGCAGGCGGTCTCGCGCGACATCGATTTTTCCGCCTTGCGCGGTGCGCGGTGCCCGAAGCTCCTGATCGCGGCGACGCGCATCCGCGACGGACAGCAACAGATCTTCCGCAACGACGCGATCAGCCCCGACGTCGCGCTGGCCTCAACCTGCCCACCGCTGGTTCACTGCGCCGTCGAGATCGACGGCGAGGCCTATTGGGACGGTGGCTTCGGCGGCAATCCGCCTCTGCTGCGGCTGGCCCAGGAGACGACGACGCCTGAGATCCTGCTGATCCAGGTCACGCCCGCGCGCGACAGCTACGTGCCGATCACGCTCGCCGCCATCGACCGCCGGCTCGACCAGATCGCGGCCAACGCCGCGCTCAACGCCGAGATCGCCGCGATCGAATGGGCGCAGGCCCAAGCTGCGCCCTCGCTGCGGCTCTCCAGGATCGCAGCCGAGGACACCGTTGACGGGCTGGCGCAGCGCTCATCGACCGACCTCGGCCGCGGCTTCATTCGCCAGCTGCATCGAGGCGGCCGCGAGGCGGCCGCGCGCTGGCTCGGGCAAGGGACGGACAGCAAGGCGCCCGCACGCGATCGCCGCGAACCTGCGCTAGCCTGATTTCGCCAGCGCGTCCTCAAGGAACCAGGCCGCCGCGAGCGCGAGCGGATCATTGCCGAAGCGCGCGATCACCTGCACGCCGATGGGCAGGCCTCCGACCTTCAGCACCGGCACGTTGACGCAGGGATTGCCCATCAGCGTCCAGAGCCGGTTGTAGCGGGGATCGCCCGTCGTCGCGAGCTCCTTGGCCGGCGCCGTGCCGGGCGCCGAATAGGTCAGGAGCACGTCGACGCCTTCGAAGACTTCGCCGAGCTCGCGGCGGCCCCGACGGCTGATGCGGCGCGCCTCGTCATATTCCTTCGGCGTCAGCCCGACCGTCGCATCGAGACTGGCGCGCAGCATCGGCGCGATTTCGTCGTGACGCTCGGAAAACTCCCAGGCAAGCGCACGGTGCGCCTCGTAATCCTGAACGATGGGGCGGATGCGCCAGGCCTCCTGCACCGATCCAGACAGATCGATGGTCCGAACACTGGCGCCGGCGCGCTCGGCCGCTTTGATCGCGGCCAGCAAGCCCTCTTCGGCCGCCGCCTCGACAGTCCCCGCGAACTCCTGCCTGACCACGCCGATGCGCTGCGACCTCGCCGGGCTGATGCCCGAGAATTCGCTGCGTCCCGTCATCGCAAGCAGACCACGTGCGAGATCCTCCGCACGCGCACCGAACAGGCCAACCGTGTCGAGCGCCCACGAATAGCACTTCACACCGACCGTCGGCAGCATCCGGAACGACGGCTTGATCGCAGCCGTCCCGCAATAGGCGGCGGGACGGATCACCGAGCCGCCGGTCTGCGTGCCGAGCGCCAGCGGGATCATGCCGGCGCCGACGGCCGCGGCCGAGCCCGCGGAGGAGCCGCCGGGCGAATGGTCGAGATTGTGCGGATTGAGCGTCGGCGCCGGGTCGCGCGAGGCAAACGCCGTGGTCGTGGTCTTGCCGACGATGGTGGCGCCCGCCCGCTTCAGCATCATGACGACAGGCGCATCGGCGCGCGGCTGCCAGCCGCGATAGATCTCCGAGCCCATCTCGGTCGGCATATCAGCAGTGTCGATGATGTCCTTGATGCCGACGGCGATGCCGCGCAGCGGGCCCGAGGCTTGCGCCTTCGCGGATTTGTCATGCCGCACGAACGCGTGAACGTCCTTCTCCCTGGCCTCGATCGCCGCATGCGACTGAGCGATGGCGGCATCGGGCGACAGCTCGCCCGTTTCGATGCGGCGCTGGAGGTCGGCAAGTGAGATCATGGCAAAACCCTTCTTATTGGCATCGCTTTTAGCATCGGGGCGAGGTCACGCAAGCGCAGGTCCCTGTTGCGCAACGCCCTCAGGTTGTTCCATGCTGTCCCTGCAAGGAGACACCGTGGACGCCATCAATCCAAGCGTGGAGCTGACCGAATCCGAGCGGATCGACCGCCTGCGGCTGATCCGCTCCGACAATGTCGGGCCGCGCACCTTCCGTTCGCTCGTGGAGCATTTCGGTGGCGTGCGGGCTGCGCTGGAACGGCTGCCGGATCTGGCACGCCGCGGCGGCGCGCAGCGATCGGGCCGCATCTATAGTGCCGACGAGGCCAAGGCCGAGCTTGCTGCAAGCCGCAAATCTGGCATCGCATGGCGCGCGCCCGGCGAGGACGGCTATCCGGCCCGGCTGGCGATGATCGACGACGCGCCGCCGCTGCTCGCCGTGCGCGGCGACGTCAAGACCTTGATGCGGCCGATGATCGCGATCGTCGGTTCGCGCAACGCCTCCGGCGCCGGCCTGAAATTCGCTGGTGTGCTGGCGCGCGAGCTCGGCGAAGCCGGCTTCGTGGTCATCTCGGGCCTCGCGCGCGGCGTCGATCAGGCTGCGCATCGCGCGAGCGTCGAGACCGGCACGACCGCCGTGCTCGCCGGCGGACATGACTGCATCTATCCGCCCGAGCATGGCGACTTGCTCACCGCCATCCTCGATCACGCGGGCGCGGCGATCTCCGAGATGCCGCTCGGCCACGAGCCGCGCGCCCGCGACTTCCCCCGACGCAACAGATTGATCTCCGGCGCTGCGCTCGGCGTCGTGGTGGTGGAAGCCGCACACCGCTCGGGCTCGCTGATCACCGCGCGCATGGCGGCCGAACAGGGCCGCGAGGTGTTCGCAGTGCCCGGCTCCCCGCTCGATCCGCGCGCCTCCGGCACCAACGACCTGATCAAGCAGGGCGCGACGCTCGTCACCGAGGCTGCCGACATCGTCAACGCGGTGCAGCCGATCATGGAGCGGCCCTTGATGCACCCCGCAGGCGAGCCCGACAGCGAGCCGTTCGAAAGCGATCCGCAAGGCCACGACCGCGACCAGATCATCGGTCTGC
>JAEYTQ010000776.1 GCA_023433965.1 Pseudomonadota bacterium
GTTCCGGCCATCCTGTCGAGCCATCCAGATCGAATGCACGGAGCGCGCGGAACAGCGTCCGACCGGACTAAGATGCCTGCTCGACCTGCGTCAGAATGAAGCCGGTGATGCCGGAACCGACCGCAACCATGGCGGCGGCGGACAGAGTGACGACGATTTCGCCGGCAGGCAGCGTCGCCAGAAACCCGAGTAAAAACCCGAGGCTCCCATGCATGAGGGGATGCAGCGGCGCGTTCATGAGAGGCGAACGCACGAGTTCTGCGCTCGTTCCTCAATCGTGCGGCGCGCCTGACCGGAGCCGGTGCGCCGCGAGATCGACTGGCACGCGATCAAGGCGTGCCAGCTCAGTTTGAACAAGAGCGGCGATTGGCGCGGACCCGATGGCCCGCAATGACGCCGGACGGTCGATTACAGCGACTTCAGCAGCGCCTCGGCGCCCGACGCATCGGCCTTGCCGGGTGCGTCCTCGATCGCCAGCGACTTCACCACGCCGTCATCCACCACCATGCAATAGCGTTTGGAGCGGATGCCAAGTCCGCCCGCCGATGCATCCAGCTCGAGGCCGGTGGCCTTGGCGAAATCGGCGCTGCCGTCGGCCAGAAATTCGATGTCGTCGGAACCGGCCGCCGTCTTCCAGGCGCCCATCACGAACGGATCGTTGACGGCCGTCACCGCGATCGCGTCGATGCCCTTGGCCTTGATGGCCGCGGCATTGGTGACGAAGCCGGGCAGGTGGTTCTTGGTGCAGGTCGGGGTCAAGGCGCCGGGAACGGCGAACAGCACGTCTTTCTTGCCCTTGAATACTTCGTCGGTGGTTTTCGGCTTCGGCCCATCCGCGGTCATGACGCGAAAGGTGGTATTGGGCAATGTGTCGCCGACCTTGATGGTCATGGTGGTCCTCTTCGATTGTCACGTGGTTCGAGCGCGGCGCGAACCGGCCGCGCGGAAGGGCGCCGCAAGCAGGCGATGCAAAATAGGCCGGGCGGCGGCGTTAGTCGAGCCGGAAGGTCGTCTCGATCGCCTCAGTGCCGGCGACCGCGGTGACCTTCAGGGTGGCGCCATTGGCATTGGCGCCGGGCGGCAGGCCGTCCAGCGCGAAGGCGAAGCGCTGCAATCCCGCGGGCGCGCCCTCGACCTTGTCGGGGACGGGCAGCGCCCAATAGACGGTCGGACCCTCCGCAAACACCGTGACGGGGCGACCGTCCGGTGCGGCGATATCGACCAGCACCCGCGCGGGCTTCACGCTATTGTCGCGGTGGACGGCCTTGACCGAGAGCGGCGCATCGGCGCCGAGCGGCTGGGCGCGCGGCACGGTCTGTTCGGCTTTGGCGATCTCGGAGCCTTGGGTAGCGCCGCCCTTGATCGTCAGTTCGCCCTTGGCCTGGACAGGGATGCAGACCTTCTCGCAGATGGCGTAATCGAGGGTGAGGCGCAGGACCACCGGCTTGCCGGCATCCTTGGGCACGACGCTCAGCGGGAACAGCACGTTGTCGCGATAACCGATGAAGCTGCCATCGGCGTCGGTAAAACGCTGTGGCGCTGGCCATGCCACTTGCACGGATTTCAGATTTTCGGATTTGGTGAAGTCGAAATGTGGCGGAACACCGGAATCGCCGGGATAGCGCCAATAGGTCTTCCAGCCGGGCGCCAGGCGGATTTCGACGCCGGCGCGCAGCACCGGCGCGTCCTCTGCCGCCTTGGTTCCTCCTGCGACAACCCGCATGGCGGCGCGCGTATCGCCATGCCACGCTGACATGTCGGCGCGCGCTTGCGACAGGGGCGCAAAGCCGAGCGTGATGGCCGCGAGGCTGATTGTGGCAGCAACGGGCAGACGAATTGTGGCAAGGCGCATGGCAACGATCTAGGCGTTTGGCGCGTTGAGCACCACTGAATTCACCGTGAGCTAGGGCCAAACTTCCCTTTCACAAGGCGGCGTGAAGGGTTTAACCTTGGATACATGAAGATTCCGAAGAAGGGACCGGCGCGGAAGTCGCAGGGTGGCGAGCCATCGGCACGCGGCTACCTCGACGGCCAGATGCTGATCGCATCGCCATCGATGAGCGACGACCGCTTCGCCAAGACGCTGGTCTATATCTGCGCGCATTCTGCGGAAGGCGCGATGGGTATCGTCGTCAACCAGCCGGCCAGTAACATCAAGTTTCCCGATCTGCTGGTGCAGCTCAACGTGGTGCCGGATGGCGGTGCCATCCAGGTTGCGACCCGGCATGACGATGTCATCGTGCTAAAAGGCGGCCCGGTCGAGACCGGGCGCGGCTTCGTGCTGCACTCGGCCGATTTCTTCATCGAGAATTCGACATTGCCGATCGACGATGGAATCTGTCTCACCGCGACGATCGATATCCTCAAGGCGATTGCGACCGGTGACGGTCCGGCGAGCGCGATCCTCGCACTCGGCTATGCCGGCTGGGCGCCGGGGCAGCTCGAGCAGGAAATCCAGAATAACGGCTGGCTGCATTGCGCGGCCGATCCCGAACTGATTTTCGGCGAGCCCGAGCGCAAATACGAGAAGGCCATGCGCAAGCTCGGCATCGCGCCGGGCATGCTGTCGAGCGAAGCCGGCCACGCCTAGCCAGCCGTCGTCATTGCGAGGACTGCGAGGCGAAGCCAAAGCAGGACGAAGCAATCCAATCCAATTTGAACAGCCGCACGATGGATTGCTTCGCTGCGCTCGCAATGACGAACGTTGATTGCCCGTCGAGACGTTGCGAAAACGTGCGCGCTATCGCGC
>JAEYTQ010000777.1 GCA_023433965.1 Pseudomonadota bacterium
CCGGTCAGGCGCCGCCGTCGCTGCGCTCTCTCGCATAGGCGGCTTCACGCGCCGGACCGGGGTCGAGCTTGAGCGCCGCCTGCTGCAGGCGCTTCGATCGCGCGCCGATGATAACCTCCCGAAGCGTCAGCAAGATTACAGATATGACGAAGGGAGAGAGGTAATAGAGGACGCGGAACAGGAGCATGCCGCCGAGAAGCTCCTCGCGGTCCATCTGCCACAGGCCGACCAGCATGGCGGCGTCGAACACACCGAGGCCTCCGGGCGAGTGGCTGGCAAATCCGAGCAGGGTGGCCGAGACGAAGATCACCGCGACCACCACGAAGCCGAGATTCGGCTCGTCCGGGACCAGGACGTACATCGCCAGCGCGCAGAAGCCGAGATCGACGATGCCAATTGCGATCTGAAGTAGCGTCAGCGGGCCGCCCGGCAGCACCACGGTCCAGGGACCACGACCGACCACTCGCGGCTGGCTCCAGACCCAGACCACGTAGCAGATCAGTCCCGCGATGATCATCAGCGCCAGTGTCCGGTTCAGCCAGACCGGCAGCTGGTCGATCGAGGCCGCGGCCTCCGGATGGTAGGCGATGCCGAGGCCGAGCACGGCGGCGTTGCCCAGCCAGAAAGTCAGGCCGGCCAGGAAGCAGATCTTCGCGACGTCGATCGCATTGAGGCCGTAGGCCGAATAGATGCGGTACCGCACTGCGCCGCCGGTGAAGACGGACGCGCCGACATTGTGGCCGATCGAATAGCTGGTGAAGGCCGCGAGCGCGTTGATGCGATAGGGCACATGGGTATGGCCGATCGCACGCGTGGCGAACAGATCATAGAAGGTCAGGGTGAAATAGCCTGCGGAGACGAACAGCGCCGCCATCGCAATCTGGCTCGGCTCGGTGCTCTTGATCGCTTCGAGGACCTCGTTGAAATCGATGCCGCGCAGCATGTGGTAGAGCACATAGCAGGCGATGCCGATGACCGCGATGCTGATCACAACGCCAAGTTTATGCAGGATTTGCTTCTCGCGCAGAAACGACGTCGCCCTGCGTATGGCTTCCAGCATCTAGACCTCGAACAACGCTTCAGCGGCCGGGGTGGCCGGCGGACAGGCGGACGACGCACAGGCACTCAACGACCCCTCGCCGCCGGCTCCGGCGTCGCGCATGCCCCCTGCCCCTCCACTAGCCTGTTTTCGGCCGGAGTGGAATTCGCCAATTCGAACAAAAACACGTGCCTTCAGTATTTTAGGCAGGGCTACGGCTCCTGGTACAGAGTTTGACGCTTCCGGCGCCACCAAGGCTTGACGCGAATCTCCATGGCAATCCTGCGCAGGCGCCATGAAGTTTTGATGATTTCGGTCGCACAATGTTCCGTCACGCCTTAAGTCGACGTCAATCTATGGGGCTCGCCTGCCTGTTGAAAGAGGGGGTGACCGAAGCGGCCGGTCGCGGTCTTCCGATGCGCCGAAAGGCCGCGGGACGCACATCTCGTCGCTTGGGTGAGGGTGCACGGCAACATTACAGAGAGGCAGGCGGCGCCGTGCGCGAGACCACCCGGTCGCGCAACCAGGCGCCGATGGTGCAGCCGACGAGGTAGCACGCGAACATGATCAGGCCGAGGTCGAGCCAATAGCCGAAGCGGCCGGGGACCACCTGGGCGACGGACGCCGCGACCACGGCGACAGCCAGCGCCGCGAGCCACCGCGCCGTCACCTTCGAGGTGCCGTTGCCGCGCTGGACCACGGAGACCCAGCCCATGCAGAATCCCAGCAGCAGCGAAGCGATCAGCCAGCCCAGATGAAACGAGACGAGATAAGGCATCGTCACCTCACCAGAAATTCGATGCGGCGGTTCTGCGCCTTGCCCTCGTCGGTGTCGTTGCCGGCGACGGGCTGCGTGCTGCCATGGCCGACCGCAGTGAAGCGGCTGGGGGACAGGCCCGCCTGGACCAGATAATCGATCACCGCCTGCGCGCGCTTTTCGGAGAGTGCCTGGTTGAAAGAGTCTTCGCCGTCGGCCTCGGTATGTCCGACGACTTCGATATTGGCGGTGGGACAACGCAGCGCCGTCTCGATCAGGCGATCGAGGATGCCGGCTGAATCAGGATCGATCTCCGCGCGCTTGTTTGCGAAGCGGATCTTGCTCTTGGTCAGGAGTTCCGAGAACAATTGCTGGCACACGGGGCCGTCGACCGGGCCTGCCGCGGGCTTCACCGTGATCTCCGGCTTGTACTGCCAGTTCTTCGGGAAGTCCTTGCCGAGGCCCGCCCGGATCTCGCTGGCGGCGCTCTCGTGGAGCGCATCGCCTGACAGCTTCACCTCGCGGTCCGAGACGACCAGCGTTCCGGTCGACAGCCGCGACAGCGCGCCGAGCGCGGCGACGACCGCGGTGTTGAAGGAGCCGGGAGCGCCGATGCTGACCTTGAGATTGTCGACGACCTTTTCGGTGAAGAACTTGCGCGAGGCGCTGGTGGCGATCGCCGCGTGGACATTGTTGTCGGGAACATAGCCGGTCAGCGTCACCGTCGCGGCGACCGGATCCTTGTAGGCCTGGAAGACATAGGGCGGCGCCTTGATCTGGTTGGCGCCGATCGAGAAGCCTTCAGGCAGGTTCTTCAGCGCGGCCGCAATCGCCTCGCGGCCGCCGAGCTCGCGCGCCATGCCCGACAGATTGACCTTGGTGTCCGTGATCGTGATCTTGCCGTCCTTGAGCTTGCCGATCTGATCCAGGAGCAGCATCGCGGCGGCCTCGAACCGCGGCGGCGCGCCGCGCGCCAGCCCCATCTGGTCGGCCACCTCGACACCGCCGACTTCCTTTCGGGCCGCCTCGGTCAGCCGGGCCTTCATCGAGGGCAGGGGCGCGGAGCCCGACAGCGTCACCCGCACCACGTCGCGCTCGGCGTTCCAGACGAAGGGGTTGGCCTCAGGAACAAGGCGGGTTCGGTCGTCGACCAGCCGCACGCCGGGGACGGTCTCGACCGCCATCACGGCGTCGCGGCGCCCCTCCTCGGAAAACGCCTCCGCGGCCAGGCGAACGTCGCGGCCATCGACCGCGATCCGGGTCTTGTCCAGGACGGTATCCTTCAGCGCAGCCGCGCTGCGGGCCGACAGATCGGCCTCGACCGGTAACGTATTGTTCCAGGCCGCAAATCCCCACATGACGGCCAGAGGGATCAACCCCAGCCACCATTTGCTGGCCCACGAGAAAAGCTTCTGCATTCGACGACCCGAACTCTGGAAACGGAGACAAAACAAACCCTTGGCAGGCTGTCAAACCGGAAATGGGGCGGGTCCGGCGGGGCTCCGTGGACAATCGGAATAACTTTTTCTTCAAGGGTTCTTCCGTAAGTTGAGGACGGAATGCCAGAGTCCCGCGGCCGGTCATGAAACAACTGCGTAACAACGTCATCCGTGCCGGGCTGGGAGCACTCTATTTCAGCGGGGCGCACCACCTGTTGCGCCCGCTGTTGTCGGGCGTCGGCGCCATTTTCATGCTGCACCATGTGCGGCCGGCGCGAGAGGCCGCGTTCCAGCCGAACCGGCACCTGGAAGTCACCCCCGAATTCCTGCGCACCACGCTGTGCCATCTGCGCTCGCGCGACATCGACATCGTCAGCATGGACGAGCTGCATGAGCGGCTGGTGCAGGGCCGGTTCGACCGCCGTTTCGCCGCCTTCACCTTCGACGATGGTTATCGTGACAATCTGGACCATGCATTGCCGGTGCTGCGCGAATTTGACGCGCCGCTGACGGTCTATGTCGCGAGCGATTTTGCGGAGGGGACCGGACGGCTGTGGTGGACGGCGCTGGAAGCCGTGATCGCCAAGGCCGAGCAGGTCGACGTCCAGATCGGCAATTCCGCGCTGCGGCTCGATGCGACGACGCCGGCGGCCAAGCAGGCAACGTTCGACCGCCTGCACGACTGGCTGCGCGCGCTGCCGGGCGAGCAAGATCTTGCGCGCGAGATCGGCGCGCTGTGCACGAGGTACGGCGTCGACATGGAAGCGCTGTGCCGCAGCCTCTGCCTGTCCTGGGCCGAGCTGAAGACATTTGCCGCCGACCCGCTGGTCACGATCGGCGCGCACAGCATCAGCCATTGCAACCTCGCCAAGCAGACGGAAGACGCAGCCGCGCAGGAAATGTCGGTGAGCCGCGCGCGGATCGAGCAGGCGCTGGAACGTGCCGTGCTGCATCTCGCTTACCCCTATGGCGACCGCGAGGCTGCGGGGGAGCGCGAATTCGCCCTTGCCGCCGCGGCCGGCTTCAAGACCGCGGTGACGACGCGGCCGGGCATGCTGTTCGCCGAGAATGCCGATCAGATGACGGCACTGCCGCGCGTCTCGCTCAACGGCAACTACCAGGACGCGCGCATCCTGCCGGTGCTGACCTCGGGCGCGGCGACCGCGATGTGGAACGGCTTCCGCCGCATCACGGCGGCGTAGCTGCGCTCCTCGCCCGTTCCGGACGAGCGCGCCTTCCTTGACTCCCCTTGCCGCCCCGCTCACAACGGGCGCCAACCCAGGGAGGCATCATGTTCAACGATCTGTTCTCGCTCAAAGGCCGCATCGCGCTGGTGACCGGCGGCTCGCGCGGCATCGGCAAGATGATCGCGGCGGGATTTCTCCATGCCGGCGCGGCGAAGGTCTACATCACCGCACGCAAGGCCGGACCGTGCGAGGCCACCGCCAAGGAGCTCACCGCGCAATATGACGGCGAATGCATTGCGCTGCCGGTCGACATCTCGACGGTCGCCGGCTGCGAGCTGCTGGCGAGTGAATACGGCAAGCGCGAGTCCAGGCGCGACGTCCTCGTCAACAATGCCGGAGCGGCCTGGGGCGCGGAGTTCGACGAGTTCCCGGAGAGCGGCTGGGACAAGGTGATGAACCTGAACGTCAAGGCGCCGTTCATCC
>JAEYTQ010000799.1 GCA_023433965.1 Pseudomonadota bacterium
GCTCAGCGTGGCCGCGGAGGCCTCGAGCTCGGTCGAGGCCGACGACACGGTCTCGACGACCTCGCCGATCATGGTCTCGAAATTGCGGGTGATGGCATCGACGCGGCGACCGCGCTCGATCTTGGCCTCGGCGTCGCGCGCCGCCGCCGCGTCGGCAGCCTTCTTGGCGATCAGCGCCTCCTTGAAGATCTGGAGCGCGTCCGCCATCGCACCGATCTCGGTCTTTTCACCCCGATGCGGCACCTCGGCCGAGAGGTCGCCCTCGCCGAGCGACTGCATCGGGCTGATGATCGAGGCGATGCCGCGCGAGACGTCGCGCACGAGATAGTAGGCGGCTGCGATCGCGATCACGACGGAGGCCACGATGATCCCGACCAGCACACGGAAGATGGTCGCGTAGCTGTCGGCCGCCTGCTTCGTCTCCAGCTCGGCGCCCTGATTGTTCATTTCGATGCCCTTCTGGAGCAGGGGATCGGCGGCCTGCGCCATCTTGGCGACCTTGGTCTGCAACATCTCGTTGGCATCGGTCGGGAAGCGACCGACGCTCTTGCGAGACAGTGCCATCGTCTCCTGCACGCCATTCAGATACTCGGCCCAGGCCTTGGTCCATTGCTCATAGAGCGAACGCTCCTCGGCGCGGGTGATCAGCGGCTCGTAGATCTTGCGGGTCCTCTCGATCCGTTCGCGCAAGCCCGCCAGCCGCTTCTCGGCTGCCTCCTTGCCTTCGGCAGTATCCTGCATCAGGTGCAAACGCAGCGCCACGCGCAACTCGTTGATGTCGGCGCGCATCGAGCCGAGCGCACGCACGCTCGGCAACCAGCCCTGCGCGATCTCGACCGTATGGGCATTGATGTTCTGCATCGTGCCGATCGCCATCACGCCGACGCCGGCGAGCGAGAGCACGAGGACCGACAGCACGGTCAGCAACTTGAAGACGATCGACAACTTCGACATCACGACAAATCCCGATGAAACCCAGAATGCACAGATCGCCTGCGCCGCAATCGTCGCGGCGGACGAACGGGCGGTGGTCATTCCAACGATGCTGGCTGGTTCTTATCTCGTAAGATTGCGCCCATAATTGCAAACAGGCGTTAACAGGAACCTACGTAAAATTACGGCTCGTGCCCCGCGGCCCGTTCTCCGCGACCATGTTTCAGCAGGCTTCTGCGATGCGGTCGCAGCGTCCGACGACACCTATTGCGCCACGATCTCGCCGACGAGGCTGACGCGAAAGACCGGGTTCTTGTTCTCGTCGAGCAGCTCCATGCACCACTCGGCATTCGGCTTCAGTCCGCGTGCGATGCTGCCGAGCAGATTGGCGCAGACCGCGGTCATCTCGGTCCAGGCCGCTGCACGGTCCTCGAACTCGTACGGCAGGTCAGCGGCGCCGGAATAACGACCGGTGCTGATGCGGAAGAAATACAGCGACATCGTTGAACTCTTGCGTCGGACCCGCCCCCTGCCGCACGCAAACTGAAGCGCGAACAGCTACCAAGGCATGAAGGCCGCCGTCCGTATGACTACGGCGCGGCATCTTCGGGTTCGATGGGTGTCTCCGGGACGAAGCGTGGGGCTGCCTTGTGCAGACCGCTCACTGGGTCGAGCGGCGCAGCTCCAGCGGGGCTTCGGTCTTCGCGGGCTCCGATTTGATTTCCGACTTCACCGGCTCGAGCCGGCTGCTCTCGACACGCGGGGTCTCCACGCGCGCCGCGACCTCGGTGTTCGAGACGGCAACCGAACCGGTGTGCTCCGGTCGGTGCAGCGAGCGCGGGCGCGCTGCAGCGCGGGCCATCAGCATCTGGTTGCCGCCTTGATGGCGGAAGTCGCAATAGGCGAAGCCCATGCCCGACACCGAACCGCGGAAGCTACGATCGTCGGTCTTTTCGAGGTTGAAACAGGGTTCGAACGGAATACCCTTGATCGAGGCGCAGACGTTCTGGCCGCGGATCTGGAGCGTGTTGCCGGGAAGCCGGAGATGCTTGACCGGACCTGAGCCCGAGAACTGCACCGCACCGGCGGCGCCGAGATCGTCGAGGATGCGCCCTGCGCCGCGGGTGCCGTCGAAACATGTGAAGGCGAACACCTTGCCGGCGACGAAGCGGCGCGCCTCGTCGGCGTTCATGCTTCCGGCAATGGCCGGCGCAAACGTTGCTGCCGCCGTGACAGCCCCCAACACAATACGCGCGAGCATGCTCAACTCCGAACTCAACCCCGCAGCGGGCGATGCCTTATCTCTTTACCCGCTGCTTACCATACGAACCATGGCGACATTGAAGCAGCTTGGTTGGTAAAGTCTGAACGCCGTTAGACGATTTTTACCACGACGCGGCCGCGGACCTGACCTGCCAAGATCCTGGCGCCCCAATCCGAGACTTCGGACAGCGAAATTTCCTTAGTGATTTCAGCCAGTTTTGCCGGATCAAGATCGATTGCCAAGCGCTGCCAGGCCGCCTTCCTGGGCTCGATCGGGCACATCACGGAATCGATGCCGAGAAGGCACACTCCGCGCAAAATAAACGGCGCCACCGAGGACGGCAGGTCCATGCCGGCCGCGAGGCCGCAGGCTGCGATGGCTCCACCATACTTTGTCATCGAGAGCAGATTCGCGAGCGTGGCCGAGCCGACGCTGTCGACGCCGCCGGCCCAGCGCTCCTTGGCGAGGGGCTTTGCCGGACCCGACAACTCGTTGCGGTCGATGATCTCGGCCGCTCCCAGCTGCTTAAGGTAGTCAGCCTCCGCGGCGCGGCCGGTCGAGGCGATGACGTGGTAGCCGAGCTTGGAGAGCACGGCGATTGCGACCGAACCAACGCCGCCGGCAGCGCCCGTCACGACCACCGGGCCGCTCTTCGGCGAAAGGCCATGCTTCTCCAGCGCCAGCACCGCGAGCATCGCGGTGAAGCCGGCGGTGCCGATTGCCATGGCGTCACGCGCCGAAAGGCCCTGCGGCAAGGCGACCAGCCAGTCGCCCTTCACCCGCGCTTTCTCGGCATAGGCGCCGAGATGGGTCTCGCCCATGCCCCAGCCGGTGCAGACGACCTTGTCGCCCGCCTTCCACTGCGGATGCGAGGAGGCCTCGACCGTGCCGGCGAAATCGATGCCCGCGATCATCGGGAAGCGACGCACCACCGGCGCCTTGCCGGTGAGCGCAAGGCCGTCCTTGTAGTTCAGCGTCGACCATTCGACGCGGACGGTGACGTCGCCCTCCATCAGCTCGGCCTCGTCGAACTGCGTGAGCTGCGCGATGGTGCCCTTGTCCGCCTTGTCGACCCGAATCGCCTTGAATGTGGCCACGTCTGCACTCCCTGACTTGCTTGTCGGGATTGTTTACCCGATCAGGCGGGCTGCGCAACCGCTCGCTCGACGGGTTTCTCCACGATCGGGAGGTTGATCAGCGCGGAGAGCACGCCGAACAGGATCGAGAGCCACCAGATCGGCGTGTAGGAACCGAATTTCTCGAACACGATGCCCCCGAGCCAGACGCCGAGGAAACCGCCGACCTGATGGCTGACGAAGGCGAAGCCGTACAGCGTGGCGAGCCAGCGGGTGCCGAACATCAGCGCCACCAAGGCCGAGGTCGGCGGGACCGTCGACAGCCAGGTCAGGCCCGAGATCGCGCCGAACGCGATCGCCGAGAACGGCGTGATCGGGAACGAGATGAAGGCGAGTGTCGCCAGCGCGCGCGTGAAGTAGATGGTCGAGAGGATGTAGCGCTTGGGCAAGCTGTTCTGGAGGTAGCCGACGCTGAGCGATCCCACGATGTTGAACAGGCCGATCGCCGCGATCACCCAGCCGCCGGTTTGTGCGGTGATGCCGCGGTCGACCAGAAAGGCAGGCAGATGCACGGTGATGAAGGCGAGCTGAAAGCCGCAGGTGAAGAAGCCGAGCACCAAGAGCACGTAGGAGCGGTGGCCGAACGCCTCTGCGAGCGCCTTGGTGATGGTCTGCTCATCGGCAGGCGCCGTGTTGGCCGTGCTTGCCACAGGCGGCGTCGAGAGGGCCAGTGACAGCGGGATGATCAGCAGCATCAGGAAGCCGAACACGGAGAGCGCCTGCTGCCAGCCAAAATTGTCGATCAGCGCAACGCCGATCGGCGCGAACAGGAACTGCCCGAACGAGCCCGCTGCCGTGCCGGCGCCGAGCGCGAGGCCGCTCTTCTCCGCGGGCAGGAGCTTGGTGAAGGCGGACAGCACCAGGTTGAACGAACAGCCGGCAAGACCAAAGCCGACCATCACGCCGGCGCCGATGTTGAGCGACAGCGGCGTCGAGGAATAGCGCATCAGGAGCAGCCCGCCGGCATAGAGCAGCGCACCGACGCACATCACCCGGAACAGGCCGAAGCGATCCGCCACCGCACCGGCGAACGGCTGGCCCAGCCCCCACAACAAATTCTGCACGGCGATGGCGAGGCCGAACACGTCGCGGCCCCAGCTGAATTCATGGCTCATGGGCTGCACGAAGAAGCCGAGCGCCGAGCGCGGGCCGAAGCCGAGCATGCCGATCGCACAGCCGCAGAGTATGATGACCGCCGGGGTGCGCCAATTGGAGGAACGGGAGGCCGGAGCGAGCTCGTCGATCTGGGTCGACATGGTCTTCCTCGTCTGTCTTTGGCGGGTCAGCAATCAGCAGCCGCGGGAGAGCCCGTTTAATGCATCTGCATGGAAGCCCCAAATCAAAAACGATTGCATTTCCTGAGGGGCTGCCGCGGGAGCATTGCGTTTCGGTTCGACCTCGTATTGACGGGAATGTGTAAGGAAGCATCTGGCCGCTTGCAGCAAGCCGTGTTATCTTCAATTTACTCATAT
>JAEYTQ010000805.1 GCA_023433965.1 Pseudomonadota bacterium
GTAGCTATCTTGCCCGACCGCAGCCAGCCGGGCAGGTCACCCGTCAGACCTTCGAACACATGGACCTGCGCGCCCGGAAACTTGACCTCGAGGGCCTGCAGCAGCGGCAGCGTCAGCACCGAGGCCATGCTCACGGGGATACCGATGGTGACTTCCCCCGCCACGTCGGCGGCGTCTCGCACCTCGCGGCGAGCCAACTCGAATTGGGCGCGGATCTGGCGGGCATGATCCAGGAGGATCTCGCCGCAGGGGGTCAACGTCACACCGCGCGCGTGACGGAAAAGAAGCTGGACCCCGAGATCGGCCTCCAAGGCCGCAATCTGGCTCGACAGCGCCGACTGGGCGATGTTGCACCGCGCGGCGGCGGTCGTGATGCATCCATGGGTCGCAACATTCTGAAAATGCACGAGTTGTTTGAGATTCATGGATGCGCCATTGCAGCCGGACCGATCAGTCGAGCGATCTTAAAATCAGATCGCAGTCAGCGCAATTTACTGTTTGATGAATTTTAAGGCAGGCCCGAAGATTGCCTCGCCGGTTAGCAATTATTCCGGAGGGGAATATGTCGAGCAGAAATGGCAACGGCCCGTGGAGCCGTCGCGACGTCGCCAAGGGGTTGCTGGCCGCACCCTTCATTCTGTCCACCGCGGCGCAAGCCCAGTCGTCCGCGAAATACGAATTCGGCATTGCCGGCATCGACCCGATCTACAGTGCGCCCTACGTCGCGTTCAAGAAGGGGTACTTCAAGGAAGCCGGCATCGAGGTGGGCTACCTGAACTCGCAGAGCGGGCCTCGCACCAAGCAGATCCTCACGGCGGGGCAGGTGCTGGTGGGATGCAGCGGCGTCAATGACGCCCTCGCCACCACCGTCGCCGGCAAGCCCACTACGGTCGTGTTCGGGCTCGACCGCAGAATTACCTACGCGAACATCCTGATCCGCAAGGAAGACGCCGGCAAGTTCAAGTCGGTCGCCGACCTCAGTGGTCAGCGACTGGCCGTCACCCAGCTCCAATCGGCCACCTGGCTGATGGCCGTTTTCATCACCGAGAAGGGCGGCGCCAAGGATGTCGATATCCGCGGCCTCGGCGACTTTGCGACCATGCTCGGCGCGCTGAAATCGAAGCAGGTGGCCGCGACCATCGCGACCTCGGCCATGCTCGAACAGATGAAGGGCGAGGACTGGGCGGTGCCGCTGTTCAGCATCGGCGACGATGCCAGCTGGAAATCGACCTTCGGCGGCGATGTCCCGGGGATCGGCTGCTATGTCCTGCAGGAACAGATCGAAAAAAATCCGGCAGCGATCCAGGCGGCCGTCACCGGCCTCGTGAAGGCACAGAACCTGATCAATTCGAGCTCGCCTGCGGAACTCGCCGAGTTGCTGCACGAAGACTATATGAGCTCGCTGCCGAAGGAGACCGTGAAGAGCGGCCTGACCTTCTACAAGCAGAACGTCTTCTCGCCGGACAACATCATTTCCGAAGCCAGCTACGCGCTTCTCTCCGACATCATCAAGGATCGTCAGTTCACGCCCGAGCAGATGGCGAAGATTCCGTACAAGGCGGCGATCAACATGGATTTCGTGCGCAAGGCGCGCGCGGCATGAGTGCGATGATCGAGCTTCGTCACCTCGGCAAGTCGTTCGAGAGCAAGAGCGGCGAGATCGTGAAGGCCGTAGGCGATGTCTCCCTGACCGTCGAGAAGGGGGAGTTCGTCTGCATCGTCGGACCGTCCGGTTGCGGCAAGAGCACCATCCTCAACATGATCGCGGGCTTCATGCCGCCGACCGGCGGCGAGGTCTATGTCGACGGCGCGCGCGTCGATCGCGACGTGCCGGCCTCGCTCGGATACATCTTCCAGAAGGACACGGTGCTGCCCTGGTACACGGTGCGGCAGAATGTCGGCCTAGGCCTCAAATTCGCCGGCGCGGCCAAGAAGGATACCGACAAGAAGATCGACCGGCTGCTGCGGCTCGCCCATCTCAGCAACTTTGCGGAGGCTTATCCGAATCAGCTGTCCGGCGGCATGCGCCGCCGGGTCGCGCTGTGCATGAGTCTCGCGGTGGATCCGAAGATCCTGCTGCTCGACGAGCCGTTTGGCGCCCTCGATACCCATACGAAGACGCATCTGCACAGCGAGCTGCTCGAGATCTGGCGCGAGCTCGGCCAGACCGTGGTCATGATCACGCATGATCTCGACGAGGCGGTCACGCTCGCCAGCCGCGTCATCGTTCTGTCGTCGCCCCCCAGCCACATCCTGCTCGAAGAGGTGATCGACATCCCCTATCCGCGCGACGTCTTCGAGTTGCGACAATCGAGCCAATTCACCGCTCATATCCAGCGCGTCTGGAAGGTGCTCGGCAACCAGTTCAGGGCGGCGGCATGAGCAGCGACCAGGTGCAGATCGCCGGCCCGGAGATTTCTGCTGGCCGCGCTTCCAGGACGCAGCGCCGGCGTCACTCGTTCGCAGGCTTGCGGATCACGCTCACCCAGGTTCTGATCCTGGCCGTGGTGCTCGGAGTCTGGGAAGTGCTGACGCGCATTTCCTGGTTTCAACAAAATACGATCTTCGATCCGTTCTTCATCAGTCGGCCTTCGCTGATCGGCGAACGCATCTGGCAGTGGATGCAGCCGGGCAAGAACGCCATCTGGCCCCATCTGGCGTCGACGCTCTATGCCACCGGCCTGGGGCTGCTGGTCGGCACCGCGTCCGGCTTCGCCGTCGGCGTGATGCTCGCCCAGAGCCGGTTCTGGGCCAAGGTGCTCAACCCCTTCATCGTCTCGATGAACTCGATGCCGCGTATCGCCTTCGTGCCGCTGATCACGATGCTGTTCGGCCTGGGTCTCGCCTCCAAGGTCGTGACCGCCTGGTTCATGGTGTTCTTCCTCGTCTTCTTCAATACCTACAAGGGGGCGAACAGCGTCGAGCAGGAACTGGTGAATTTCTGCCGGACGCTCGGCGGCCGGCGTTCCCAGATTCTCTGGCGCGTGCGCATTCCGACGGCGGCGGCATGGACCTTCGCAGCGCTGCCCAATGCGATCAGCTTCGCACTGATCGGCGTGGTGCTTGCCGAGTTCGTGGGATCGACGACCGGCGTCGGCTATCTCCTGACGACGGCTCTGGCGACGCTCAATGCGACGGACATGTTCGCCTCGATCGTCATCCTCAGCCTGGTCGGCGTGGGTCTCGTTTATCTGATCAGCGCGATCGAGCGACGGCTGCTGCATTGGTCGTCCGAGTTCCGCAACGATTGAGGCGCACATGTCGAGCAGCAGCTTCGTCAAGACGGCTTGCCCGCACGACTGTCCAAGCGCTTGCGCGCTGGAAGTCGAACGCTTGTCATCGACCGAAATCGGACGCGTTCGCGGCAGCGCCGAAAACAGCTATACGTCGGGGGTCTGCTGCACCAAGGTGTCGCGATATGCCGAACGCGTGCATCATCCCGCCCGGCTCGCGCAGCCGATGCGGCGTGTGGGCGCCAAGGGATCCGGTGATTTTGCGCCGATCAGTTGGGACGACGCACTCGACGAAATTGCGGAGCGGTTCACCCGCGCGACACAGAGCCATGGATCCGAAGCGGTCTGGCCCTATCATTCGGGCGGCAACATGGGCGTCATCCAGCGCTGGGGTCTCGACCGGCTGCGGCACGCCTTCCGCTATTCGCGTCAGCAGACCACCATCTGCGTGACGCCGGCGGAGTCGGGCTGGAAGGCCGGCATCGGCGAATTGCGCGGCTGCGACCCGCGCGAGATGGTCGATGCCGATCTGATCCTGATGTGGGGCGGCAATCCCGTCTCCACCCAGGTCAATGCGATGACTCACATCGCGCGGGCGCGCAAACGCGGCGCGAAGCTGATCGTGGTGGACGTCTATCGGACGCCGACCATCGCTGCGGCGGATATCGCCGTCATTGTCCGCCCCGGCACCGATGCCGCCCTCGCCCTCGGCATGATGCACGTCGTCTTGAAGGAAGGATATGCTGACCAGGCCTATCTCGCACGCCTGACCGATTTTGACGACGACGTGCGGCGTCACATCGAGAGCTGGCCGCCGGAGCGGGCGGCGCAGGTGACGGGCGT
The DNA here is from genome assembly GCA_023433965.1 of Pseudomonadota bacterium. Taxonomy (GTDB): domain Bacteria; phylum Pseudomonadota; class Alphaproteobacteria; order Rhizobiales; family Xanthobacteraceae; genus Bradyrhizobium. The sequence continues at coordinate 4,077 of JAEYTQ010000805.1, forward strand.
CGACGTCGCGCAGATCGTCGAGATCGCACGGCTCTAC
>JAEYTQ010000806.1 GCA_023433965.1 Pseudomonadota bacterium
GTGCTGTATTTCCCCGGCGGCAAGGGCGCAAACCAGGCCGTGGCGGCGTCACGGCTCGGCGCAGGGACCACGCTGATCGGACGGCTGGGAAAGGACGCGTTCGGGGCCGAACTGAAAGCCTTTCTCACCGGTCAGGGCATCGATCTCGGCTATCTCGTGGAGAGCGTGGAAGCGCACACCGGCACCGCGTTCATCACGGTGGCGGAAGCCGACAACACCATCGTCGTCATTCCCGGGGCGAACGGGCTGGTCGGGCCTGAGGACGTCGAGGTGGTGCCGCTGCTGAAAGGCGACGTCGCGGTCAGCCAGTTCGAGATTCCGCTGCCGACGATTGCCGCCTTTTTCCGACGCGCGCGTGCGGCCGGAGCGACGACGCTGCTCAATCCGGCGCCGGCGCAGAAGATGCCGAGCGAGCTGCTGGCGCTGGTCGACGTCCTCGTGCTGAACGAGACCGAGCTCGGCTTGCTCGCGAGCGCGGAGCTATCGGACGACGACGAGGCCGCAAGGATCATCGACGTCGCGCGGCAACTGCAGGCGCGGCAGGACCAGACCATCTGCGTCACGCTCGGCAGGCGCGGCGTGCTCGCGCTCGCCGGGCGCGAGGAGATTTCGGTGCCCGGCCGTGTGGTGAAGGCGGTCGACACCACAGGGGCCGGCGACTGCTTCGTGGGCGCGCTGGCCGCGCAACTCGCCGACGGCGCGCCGTTGCGCACCGCCCTCGCCTTCGCCAACGCCGCGGCGTCGATCAGCGTGCAGCGCATGGGCGCCGGGCCCTCGATGCCGACCGCCGAGGAAGTGGCGGCGGCCTTGTAACGCTCACGCCAGCGCGCTCTTGAGGTCGAAGCTCTCGTCCGCGGCCTGCTCGGGCGTGATCGAACGATCCATGCCCTGCAAGCGGCGTCCGAACATGTGATCGCCGGCGCGGTTGATCGACTCGATGCCGAGCAGCTTGTCGCCGCGATAGCAGAACGCCGAGAACGCCTTGTTGGCGGGATCGCCGCGCAGCACCACGCGGTCGTAGCCGGTGGTGAGACCCGAGATCTGAAGCTTGTCGTCGCCCTGGTCGCTCCAGAACCAGGGATGGCTGTCATAGGGCTTCTTGTCGCCGGTCAGCCGCGCTGCGAGGCAGCGGGCGTGATCGGTGGCGTTCTGCACCGATTCCAGCCGCAGCGAGCCACCGAAGCGCGGGCTCGCGAACAGCGCGCAATCGCCGATCGCGGAGATGTCGGGATCGGCGGTCGCGAGATATTCGTCGACGATGATGCCGGCCGCGACCGGCAGCCCCGCCTCGGCCGCGAGCTCGATGTTCGGCAGCACGCCGACGCCGACCAATACGAGATCGGCAGGCAGATGCCGGCCGTCGCTCAAGGAGACGCCGGTGACCTTGCCGCCCTCCGCCTCGATCGAGGTGGCCTGCACGCCGAGATGGATGCGGATGCCGGCCTCGCGATGGCGCGCCTGGAAATACTCCGAGACCTCTGCCGTCACCGCGCGCGCCATCACGCGCGGGGCGAGCTCGAGCACGTCGACCTCGAGGCCCTTGATGCGCGCGGTGGAAGCGAATTCGAGGCCGATGAACCCGGCGCCGATGATCACGGCGCGCGTCTTCGAGGGCATGATCTGCCGCAGCGCCTCGCTGTCGTCGAGGATGCGCAGATATTTCACGTCGGCAAGGTTGGCGTTGGGCAGGTCGAGCAGTCGGTTGCGCGCGCCCGTCGCCAGCACCAGATGGCCGTAGGCAAGCGTCTCGCCGGATGCGAGATGCAGCTTGCGCGCGGCGCGATCGATCGAGGTGGCGCGGCCCGCGATCAGCTCGATCTTTTGGTCCTGGTAAAACTTCTCGGGCCGGAACATCAGGCTCTCCGGCCCGGCCGAGCCCTTGATGTAGGCCTTCGACAGCGGCGGCCGCTGATAGGGCAGATGCGCCTCGTCGTTGATCAGGCAGATGCGCTCGGCAAAGCCGGCCTGGCGCAGCGATGCCGCGACCTGGTAGCCGCCATGGCCGGCGCCGACGATGATCACCGGGCCGCCGGTCATTGGGCAGCCCATTTCCGGATGACACGAGCGTAACCCATGTCGTCTCCTCTCTCGCTGATTTTGGTTTGCGGGCCGTTCGAGGAGCCGGCGCTCGTGTCCGTCCCTTGGCGAAGGCGCACCCATTTGAGCCTATCGCCGGGCCCCGCGCAAGGGTGGCGGGGATTGTCACCCCTCGTCTTCTGCGATTTAGTTGCGGCAATCACCTCATGCCGGGGATCTCAGAAATGCCAGCTCCCGTCTCAAAGCCCGACGACCCCGCTTTGCTGCGGATCGACGGCCCGATCGCGACCATCACGCTCAACCGTCCCGCCGCGTTCAACGCGATCGATCTTTCGATCGCGCAGAAGCTCGAGCAGCTCGCGGCCTATATCGAAAGCGCGGACGACATCCGCGTCGTCGTGCTGGAAGGCGAAGGCCGCGCGTTCTGCGCCGGCGGCGATCTGCAGACCATCGGGGCCGCTGCCGAAGCCGGCACGGTGACTTCAGTCGTCGGCGAACTGCTCAAGCACTATCATTCCTTCATCGAGATCGTCAGGCGCATGCCGAAGATCTCGCTGTCGAGCGTGCACGGCTCCGCGGCCGGCGCCGGCATGGGCCTCGCC
>JAEYTQ010000056.1 GCA_023433965.1 Pseudomonadota bacterium
ACGCGATACATCTCATAGCCGCCCGCCGCCGTGAGCGCCGCCGCCGAGAGCAGGATGAGGCCGCGCCGCCAAACCATCGTGGAGACGATCTGCGCAGGAACACGGTCCGAGACCCGGCTCTTTCTGAGGTCGCCGGGCGCCATCGGGAGCGGGGACTCGTGCGGCAGCAGGCGTTGGCTCGCGATTTCGCCGGCAACCGGCCGCGGTGCCGGGCTCAAGGGGCCCATCGGTAGACCCAGACTTCCGACAAGGCCTTGTCGCCTTCGGCCAGAAACGCCCGCAGCTCGATCGGCTCACCCTTCACCTGGCACTGGAAGCTGAGCCGCCAGCCGCCGGTGTAGGGATTGGGCTGCGTGACGATGTTCTTGATCTCGGATTTGTCCGCCGTCACCACGCCTTTGACGCCGGCAGGATCAATGCCCTTAAGGTTGTCGCCGAGCAGATCGAGCACGAAGAGACGCGCACCCTCGCCCCTTGCCCCTATCGCGCTTCGCGTGAACCTGGCGAGCGAATGCGGCTTCGGGCTATCTGGCCCCCAATGCAGCCGGTAGGTGTAGTTGTGTTCGCCCTTGGCCTGCAGCGGATTTTTCGGTCGCCAGAATGCGGCGATGTTGTCGTGGACTTCCTCCTTGGTCGGGATCTCGAACAGCATGACCCCGCCCTCGCCCCAATCGCCGATCGGCTCCATCCAGAGGCTTGGGCGTTTTTCGAAGCTGGATTCGATGTCCTGATAGGCGGAGAAGTTTCTCTCCCGCTGCATCAAGCCGAACCCGCGCGGATTGAGGTCCTGGAAGGTGCTGACCTGGAGGTCGCGGGGATTGCTGAGCGGCCGCCACAGGCTCTCGCCCTGGCCGTTGAAGATCGCAAGACCATCGGAATCGTGGACCGAGGGGCGGAAATCGTCGATGTCATTGCGGTCGTTCGGGCCGTAGAAGAACATGCTGGTCATGGGCGCGAGTCCTGCCCGCTGCAACTCGACACGCGGATAGACCGACATTTCGACGTCGAAGACCGTCGTGTCCCCTGGCCGCACCGTGAACCGATAGCTCGCTGCGCAGCTTTTGCTGTCGAGCAGAGCATGGATCACCAACGAGGTCGCCCCCGGCGCCGGCCGCTCGAGCCAGAACGCCTTGAAGAGCGGAAATTCCTCGCCCTTGGCTTCGCCCGTATCGATCGAAAGTGCCCGGGCCGAAAGCCCGTATGTCTGTCCCTTGGCCACGGCGCGGAAGTAGCTCGCGCCCAGGAAGACGCAGACTTCGTCGTAATAGTCGGCGCGGTTCATGGGCGCGTGGATGCGGAAACCTGCGAACCCGAGATCGACATCCTCGAACGCCGGAACCTTCTCGCCGAACGAAAAGTCCGCCTTGCGATACTTGAGCTCGGTTGCCTTTCCGTCCGCGACCTCGAAGATGTTCACTCTGTTCTTGTAGAGGAAGCCGCGATGGAAGAACTGCGCTTCGAAGGGAAGATTGTTGCCGCGCCACAGCGCGCGCTCGGGCGAATAGCGGATCGAACGATACTGATCGTAATCGAGATTCTGCAATCCACTCGGCAGCTTCTCGTCCGGCGGCTCGTACGGCTTACCCGCCAGCACACGGGCAAGATCCCTCACCGCGGACGACCCGAATGCGCCCTCCGACGAGCGAGCGGCGGCGAAACCGCTGCGCGATGCGAGCAGCAATGCCGGCAGCACTGCCGACCCTTGAACAAGCTGGCGTCGGTTCACGCGTTCTCCTCGCTGCTGCAGCCGCGGCCAAGCAACGGCCGCCGCGCCCGCGAGTTCCACGGCACGGCCATCAGCGGCGTAAGGGGAAGCGAGACGTGTGGCTACGGCCGCAGCGACGATCGAGAAGAGGGGCGGCCTTGTGCGTCACCTTCGGAGGTCGGCCCAAACTTGGGCAGTAACGCAATCCGGATGGGGCAACCCGCGGAAAGGGAAATCTCGTGGAAACCACTCCTTCAACCTCAGGCGCAGAGCGCCGAAATCATTGAAGGAAATGGTGGGCACGACAGGGATCGAACCTGTGACCCCTACCATGTCAAGGTAGTGCTCTCCCGCTGAGCTACGTGCCCTAAAGTCCACTTGTGTCGGGTGGGGTCCCTATAACGGACGAGGGGAGCCGGCGCAAGGACGGAACGGGGCCGATTCAGGCCGCCAGCATCTTGTTCACTTCGCTGACCAATTCGCGCAGATGCACCGGCTTGGACAGCACCTTGGCGTTCTTGGGGGCGTCCGAATCCGAGTTCAGGGCGACCGCGGCAAAGCCGGTGATGAACATGATCTTGATGTCAGGATCGAGTTCCGAGGCCCGGCGGGCGAGCTCGATGCCGTCCATCTCGGGCATCACGATGTCGGTCAGCAGCATCTCGAACGGCTCTTCCCGCAACCGCTGATACGCGGCCATGCCGTTGTCGTGGGACGAGACCTGAAAACCGGCGTTTTCCAGCGCCTTGACCAGGAAGCGGCGCATGTCGTTGTCGTCTTCGGCAAGCAGGATCTTTGGCATGGCAGGAATCGTCGCATCCCCAGAGGATATCAGCAGAGGTCACTAAGCCCGACAGACGGTAAATTTGGGGTGAAAATATTTACCCTGGGCTGGCTGCGCTGCCGCACTCTTGTGAACCCGAAAGCGGCGTGAATCAATCGAGCTGCTCGGGCATGTCCCGGCCTCCCTGTCCGCAAGGTTAAGACCTGTTCCAATGACCATTGCATCTTTTCGCTTGGCAGAATGGTTGCGATTCCGGACAATGACGACACATAAGAGCCGCTCGATCGGCCGAATCGATGCGACCTGGCCCCTGCCAGATCCCGGCGCGAAGGGACGAAGCCTGAGAAGATGACCCGGTTTGACGGCGACATGTCGCCCGCCTTCGAGATCTTCGAGCCTGCCGAATGGCGCGCGCCCGTCATCTTCAACTCGCCCCATTCCGGCTCGATCTATCCGGAGGAATTTCTGGCGGCCTCGCGGATCGACCTGCCGACGCTGCGGCGGTCGGAAGACTCGTTCATGGACGAGCTGATCGGCCATTTGAGCGAGCGCGGCTTTCCGACGGTTCGGGTCAACTTTCCCCGCTCCTATGTCGACGTCAACCGCGAGCCCTATGAGCTCGACCCCCGCATGTTCAGCGGACGGCTGCCGAGCTTCGCCAACACGCGCTCGATGCGGGTCGCCGGCGGCCTCGGCACCATTCCGCGCGTGGTCGGCGACGGCCAGGAAATCTATCGCGACCGCATCCTGGTCGACGACGCGCTGGGCCGGATCGAGACGCTCTACAAGCCCTACCATCGCGCGCTGCGCCGGCTGATCAACAAGGTGCATCAGATGTTCGGCACCGTGGTGCTGGTCGACTGCCACTCGATGCCCTCGGTCGGCGTCAGCAGGGACGAGCCGCGCCGACCCGACGTCGTGATCGGCGACCGCTACGGCACGAGCTGCACGCCGCTGCTGCCCGATCGTGTGGAGGAGACCATGAGCGGCCTCGGCTATTCGATCGGCCGCAACAAGCCCTATGCCGGCGGCTTCATCACCGAGCATTACGGCAATCCCGCCAGCGGCCTGCACGCCGTGCAGCTCGAGCTCAATCGCGCAATCTACATGGACGAGCGGCGGCGCGAGCGAAGCGCACGCTTCGCGCAGGTGGCCTCCGACTTCGGCGTTCTCGCCGACGTGCTCGCGACCACGATCCCATTCGCCGATCTCGGCCCGTTCCAGGCCGCGGCGGAATAGCTTCTCTCTCGAACGTCGATGACTTGGACGTCGATGGCTTGGACGTCGATGGCTTGGACGTCGATACCTTTGGGCGTCGATTCGTTGGGTGCGCGCGCGCTTTCGCTTCGCAAGCTTGCGCGCCTGAAACGAAAGCGGCGGGCTAAGAAAAAAGGGCCGCTCGCGAATGACGCAAGCGGCCCAAGTCTAGGGAGGAAACGCCCAAGGAGGGCAGCGGTAACGCCAAGCGCTACCGCACCGCAACAATATGCGACCGCGCCGCACAAAGTGC
>JAEYTQ010000065.1 GCA_023433965.1 Pseudomonadota bacterium
TGCCTCCAAAACCCATGAGCCGAGAACGTTGCGACGACATTGACCTGACGGACGTCTTGGCATGATGTCCGCAATACTACGGCCTGAAATCCGGTTTACTGAAGCGCGATGTTTCGCCATTGATGGCCATGCATCGACGTTCATTTGATTGTCTCGTTTCAGCAACCGGCCGAAATCATGTTGTTCGACGACCTCGCTTCCTCCTCCGCGCTTCAACTGATCGGCTTTTCCGATGTCGATGCGTTTCGGCCGATCGAGACGATGGAGGACGCCAGAAGCATTCCGCTCGACATCCCGACCTTCGCTGCCGCCCGCGCCGTCGTTTCCCTGCCGGCGTGCCGCATCATCATGATGAGATCGTTCGCGCGCATCCTCGATAGCGCCTATCGAATGCCAGGCGGGATGGTGATGCTGCCCATGACCGACGATCTTCAGGCCACCTTCGAGGCAGTGAATCTCGACGGCCGCTTCTTCATGGCGCTTCGCGGCAACGACGAGTGCCATTTCGTCGAGCCGCGGACCAATCATCATGCCATGATCATCTTCTCTCCGGGGCTGACCGACAGAGGCTGGTTCGGCCGCGCCGACTGTTTGCGCGCCCATGTCGCCAACCGGCCCGCCCTGCTCCACACGCGACAACTCCTGCTCGACATCCTGCGCACCGCTTCGGTGCAGCCGCGCCTGTTCGAAACCCCCGACGTTGCGCTCCATCTCCAGGAGGGCCTGCTGCTCGCACTCGACGATCTGTTTCGGATCGATTCAATCTCGGATCGGCGTCTCTCGGACCAGGGCGCGCGGGCGATCAAGCTCGTGCAACGCATCGACGACTACGTCGCGACCTACCCGACTGCGCCGATCTATACGGCCGATCTGGCCCGGGAGCTTGACGTCTCGATCCGCACTCTCGGCGGCGCCGTCAGCAAGGTACGTGGCATGAGCCTGCACCAGTACATTCGCCTGAAGAGGCTGTGGGCGACCCGCGCCCGGCTCCTCAAGGGCGGCGGCGCCACCGTCGCCAGTTGCGCACGCGCCCATGGCTTCCATCATCTCGGCGAATTTGCCGCAGCCTACCGTGCGAGCTTCCACGAGGCGCCTTCCGACACGCTGGCCCGCGGCCGGCGGAGTGGTGTCCGTCAACCTGACTGACGCAGCCACGTCGGTGCGACGGACCGATTGAGAACATATCTGAAACGAATGAGAACTGGCGCGCTCGGAAGGATTCGAACCTCCGACCCTCGGAATCGAAATCCGATGCTCTATCCAGCTGAGCTACGAGCGCCCTGGCCCGGGCACCGGGCCACCGAGATTGCCCGACCGGCGCTGGCGACAAACCAGCACACCGGACGGCGTTCGGATCGGTCCGAATTAGCAGAGAGGCCGGCCAATAAAAAGCCCTTCCGGCCTCCATCCAGCCGGATCGAGAGCGCCGTCACCAAGTCGTGTTGAAAAGGCCGAAATGCGGCTGCTGAGCGACCCGGATCATGGGACGGCTGGGCTGCTGAGGCGCCGGACGCGTCCTGACGATCTTGCGCTTGGGCTGCGCCTGTATCGGACTAGCTTGAGCTTCGGACTTCGTTGCCGCGGCCGGCTCGGCCTTCGTTGCCGGGGTGAACTGGGCGAAGGTCTCGCTCACCCGCATCTTGGCCGACATCTCGGCGAGCGCCGGCGAGACGCCCTCTTGGACCGGCGGCTGGGGGGCCGCAGCGGTGGCGATCTTCACCGCGGGTGCGGCTATCGTCGGTTGGCTGGTGTCGAGCACGACGCGCTCAGGCAGATGCCGATTGGACCGGATACGGATCAGCGGCTGGTCGTTGCCGGTGGCCGCGACCACTTGGGCTACGGGCGCCGCCGGCGGGAAGACGAAGTCCGCCGCGAACAACAGTGCGAGCAAAGCTCCACCGACAAAGATGAAATATCTAAAGATGGGCATCGGCCGCGCTCCGGCCCCGCATCCGCGCGTGGGCTCTCCGCCTCAACAGGCGATCTTTCAATTGGTTCCTGGTCCAGCCGTTCGGTTCAAATGGCGATGCACGCATTTTTTGCCAATGACCGCGGAGAGTAACTTTTCCGCTACCGGCACACGCCGCACTCAAGCGCGGCGCGCAGCAACCAGAGAGCATTTCGCCTGTTCGGCATTCACGTTAACGAAGCCGACGGAGATATGCGCAAAGGTCTTGCGGCTCTTCATGGCCACCGGGTCCGCCAGCACCCGGCTGCGGTCCGTAAGATGACTGCCATCGCGTCGCATGAAGGCACAGACGATCTCGACATCTCTTACGGCATAGTCATTGTCGTTTCGCAGCGTGAACGTCACCAGCGCCTTGGAGCCAAGGCCGCCGCGACGCCAGGTCTGAGATGAAATCCTGAGCCGACCGAGCTCTGCTGTCGCCGGGACCTGAGCTTCGGTGGCCGGCAACGCCGCTCGGGACACATCGCCGGAGGGAGGCGCCTCAACAGCCGCCAGCTCGCTCCTTGCCGGCTCAGCACTATTGCCCTTGGAAAGGGGTAGCAGCATCCAGATTCCGCATCCGGCGACGATCGCCGCCAGCAGCCACAGAAGGCTTCGGCCGAACGAGACGCTCGCGATCGTGACGGCGCGCGCCACGCGTTCGCCAGTCCCGGCGAAACGCCCCAGTCCGAGCCGGTCGAGCCTGGCGTTCATGGTTGCACACCGCTCTCGGCCGAAGCACCGACGATGGATTCGGCCACAGCTTCCTTAATCCAGCCAGAGAACTAAGGTTCCCGGCATCGTGCGATTCGGCAACGGCGGTGGCGAGCACCGGCCGAGGCCGCTAACATGCGCAGCGCATCGCTAGCCTTTGGAGAAATGGAATGGCATTCGCCGTCACTTGGGATCACGTCCATCTGCGCAGCCCCGATCCGGAGGCCACCGCGGCCTGGTTGCGGGACATCCTCGGCGGCGAGGTCGTGCACGCCCCCGGACGAATCGACGTGAACCTCGGCGGGGCCAGGATCTTCGTCGCACCGCTGGAGGGCGATGGCGCCGTCAACCCGCCGCCCCCGCACCCGCACCAGGGTCTCGACCATTTCGGCCTGACCGTGAAGGACATCGACGCCGTGGCCGCCGAGATCAAGGCCAAGGGCGTCACGTTCACGCGCGAGCCGACGACCATCCGGCCCGGCGTGCGCATTTGCTTCATCCGTGGCCCAGAGGGCATCTCCATCGAGCTGCTCGAAAGGGACAAGAAATACACCTAAAGGCCCTACGCGAAGAGGCCAGCAGACTGGCGGCTCGCCGCGACGGCATCCGGGCCGCCAAACTGCCGCGTTGCACCAACGGAAGGGCTTTGGCATAAAAGCGGGACCGGTTACGCCATTGGGCGATGGCGGCCGGCCTACGGGACGTTATGAAGAACGGCCTTTACTCGATTCATGTGACGCTGCTCGATGGTCGAGCCGGCAAGGGCAGCGGCGTGATTCTTTTCCGCGACGGCAAGATTCTTGGCGGCGATGCCTATCTCTATTACACCGGCAGCTACGTGGTGAAGGACAGCACCACCTTCAAGGGCGAGGTGCTGGTGCAGCGGCACACGACGCCACGGGGCGACGACAACCCGCTGTTCGGCGGTCCTGCACCGGTCGGCATCGGCGTCAGCGGCACCTACACGGACACGCGCGCCGAGATGACCGGTACGGCGCTGGTCGGCAAGGCCAGCCTGATCTTCGGCGCTACCCTGCACAAGCTCGCAGAGGCTGACTGACTACTCCGCCGCCTGTTCGAGTGGTGCCACACGCGGCAGGATCATCTGGATGCGCGTGCCGCCGCCCGGCTCGGAATCAAGATCGAGCCGTCCGCCGAGCCGGTTGGTGACGATGCTGTAGACGATGTGCAGGCCAAGACCGGTGCCGCCCTGGTCGCGCCGGGTCGTGAAAAACGGATCGAAGGCGCGGCGGCGAACGTCGAGCGACATGCCGCAGCCATTGTCGGAGAAAATGATCTCGACATTGTCCTTGCCGGACTCGCGGACCTGGATCTCGATCGTCCCTGGCCGCCCGTCGGGGAAGGCGTGTGCCACCGAATTGAGAAACAGGTTGGTCAGCACCTGGCCGTACGGTCCGGGATAGCTGTTCATGGTCAGATCCGGCTGGCACTCGACGTTGAGCGTCAGATTGTGCTTACGCAGGCCCGGTCGCAGGCTCATGACCACCTGCTCGGTGAGGTCGCCCAGATCGAAGGTGCGCTGATCCGAATAGTTGCGGTCGGCAGCGACCTGCTTGAACGACTGGATCAGTTCCGCGGCGCGGTTGAGATTGGAGACGAGCTGCGAGGACGCATCGCGACTGGTGCCGAGGAAGTCGTTGAGCGTGGAGCGGCGCAGCTCGCCGCGTTCGACCTCGGCGGTGAACATCGCAGTCTTGCGCTCAAGCGCCGAGGCAACCGTCAGGCTGATTCCGACGGGATTGTTGACCTCGTGGGCAACGCCGGCGACCAGGCGCCCGAGCGCGGCGAGCTTCTCCGCTTCGATCAGCGAGGCCTGGGTCTCGCGCAGATTGCGCAGTGCGGTCTCGGCGGCTTCCTTGGCCTTGCGCATCTCCTGCTCGCCGCGCTTGCGCTCGCCGATGTCGAGCGCCACCGTGACGATTCGCTCGATCTCGCCTTCGGCGTCGAGCAGCGGCAGCTTGTTGACGAGCCATTGCCGCATGTTGCCGGAGACGTCCTGATACTCCTCCTCGTAAAAGCCGAGACCTTTTCGATGCTTGAGCACCCGCTTGTCGTTCTCGTCGGTCTTGGCCGCGCCGTAGCGCGACATCAGATCGGCCGTGGTGCGGCCGAGTGCGTCGCCGGGCTCGATGCCGAAGATGCCCGCCATGTAGCGGTTCATCAGCACGTAGCGAAGATTGCGGTCCTTGACGTTGATGACCGCGGGGACGGTGTCGATGACCTGCTGGAGCAGGCGCCGGCCTTCGGCGATGGCCTCCTCCGCCCGCTTCTGGTCGGTAATGTCCCGTAGAGTGCCCTCGTAGCGGACGATGTTGCCCGCTTCGTCCCGCACGCCGGTAGCGCTGTCGGAGAGCCAGAGGATGTTGCCGCTGCGCTGGCGCACCTGGTATTCGAACTCGCGCACCATGCCGTCGCGCGCCATCAGCCGCTGGTATTCGGCGCGCGCCTCGGGATGGACGTAGATCGTATGGGCGATGTCGTTGATGCTGTCGATGAGGTGCTGCGGGCTGTCATAGCCCATCATCCGCGCGAGGGCCGGATTGGCGTTGAGAAGGTCACCGGCCGGCGTCGTCACGTAGATGCCGTCGACCGACCCCTCGAACAGCTTTCGGTAGCTCTCCTCGGCGAGGCGCTGCTCGGTGAGCGCTCGCACCGCCGCCTCGCGCGCCGTGTCGGCCTCCTCCAACGCGCGGCGGAACACCTCGGCCGCCCGGGCGATGTCGCCGATCTCGTTGTCGAGGTCGGCTGACGGAATCGACGTGTCTTTCCGGCCGGCCGCAAGCGCGCGAATGGATCGCGCGATCTGAGCAAGCGGACGCACCGTCCTGCGCACCACGAACCAGGCGGCGCCGATGCCGATCAGCACGCCGACCGTACCGAGCACGATGCTCTGCCATCGCGCCTCGGTCAGCGTGCGGGCAAAATCACGCGACAGCACGTGGCCGCGCCGGGAGCTGACCTCGCGCAGCAATTCGGTGACGCGGCCGATCAATCGGCCTTCGGTTCCCAACACCTCGCGATCGATGTCGGCGATCTGCCGCTCGCGGATCGCAACGGCCATGATGGCCTCGGCATAATCGTTGACCGCCGACTTCATCCTGGCATCGCCGATATCGAGCGCACGAAGCCCTTGCGCGGCCTGCTCGGCCGCGGACGGGTTGCGCGCGAGCAGCCCGAGCGCGATCCGGCTCTGCGCCTCGGACAGGCGGGACGCCAGCTCGCGGTCCGGAGTGCCTGCGACGGCCGCGTCGAACTGTTCGCGCAGCGGCGGCAGTCCGGCGAGCAGCTGGGCGCGGCGTTCGATCAGCGTGGAGATCCGCTCGAGACCGGTGCGATAGGTCGCGAGCCGCTCCGTGACCCCGTCGAGCATGTCCTGCTGCTCGGGCGCGAGCTCGATCCGGGTCTTCTTCAGGATTTCGCTGAGCGTCGATGCCGCCTCGCCCACCTGCTGGAACTGGATGCCGGCGCCGGGGTCCGTGACGAAGTCGCGCGCGGCGAGGCGCAACTCGTTCATGCGGCGGTCGATGTCCTCGGCGAGGTCCCCGACGCTCTGGAGCCGCTGCAGCTCGGCGAAGGTGGTGTCGATGTGGCGGATCGCGATCACGCTCGCGGTCGAGGTGACGATGATCACCGCCAGCACCAACAGGAAGCTGCCGAAGGTGAGCTGGCCGATGGAGAGCGAAAATGTTCGCCTTTTCTCAGGGGTCGGCGTCAATTCGGCGGACATTGGTGGTATGGGGACCGGGCTGGTGGAGACCCAATATACGACGTATTGCCGCCCGGGGGGAACATGCCGCGGGACGCGGAATATCCATAATATGGGGGTCTGCCACCCCCCTCTGTCCCAGATTTATGCGCTCTCCACGCCGGTCCACGGCCAGGCCGGGATCAGCCGACAGCCCCGACCTCGAACACCTCGCCGTCATAGCCGGCCTCGCGGGGGATGCGGAGCTGGCGGCCGGTTTCGGTCTTGGTCATGATGGGCATCACCGTCACGATGGACAGGCCACGGGCGTGCTCCATCGCCGCGCTGACGTTTGGCTGCTTGGCGAGCCGGATCAGGTTGCGCGTGGTCGGGAACGGCAGCTTGAAGCGGCCGCTCTCGCCGCCCTCCACCGCC
>JAEYTQ010000244.1 GCA_023433965.1 Pseudomonadota bacterium
CCGATGACGTACATCCAGCCCTCGTGGAAATCGAACAGATGCGAGTTGAACAGCGAGGTAAAGACGTTCTGCACCACCACCAGAAGCCCGATCCAGTTGGCAAGCCCGTCGCCGCGAAACAACCGGAGGTGCAATATCCAGATCGCGTAGAGGATGGCGACACCGATCGCGCCCCATTGGACCGCAACGTTCAGCGTCTGGTTGTGCGGGTTGCCGATCACCTCGGCTGACGCCCGCCGCTGACCGGCGGGCGTCGCGACGCGTTCGAACAAACCGCGCGTCGAACCGGTGCCGTGCCCCACGATCGGCGCCTCCGCGAAGAAGCCGAGCGACTTCCGCCAGAACTCGAGCCGCATGCCCATGGAGGTTGCCTCGCCCCGTTCCACGTAGCCGTCGTAATCGGTGGTAAACCTCTCCGCGGTGTGGCGTAATTGCGGCGAGACCTGCCAGGCGAGAACGGCGCCGACGAGCAGCGCGCCGGAGATGATCGCGATGCTGCGCCATCTGAGGTGAAGCAGCGCAAACACGCCGAACATGATCGGAATGGTGACGAGCGCGGTACGTGACACCACCACGAAAGTCATGTTGATGAAAAAGCTCAGCGCCAGCGCCGTCAGCAGCGCGGCGAACCAGTATCGCTTCTCGCGCAACAGCGTCACGATCGGATAGGCCAGCGCGACCGCGCAAAGCGCGAATTCCTGGCTCTGGTCGATGTAGTTCTTGACGAAGATGCCGCGTTCGGGCGGATCGGTCTTGAGCGCGAGGTTCGGGTAGAAAGCGACCAGCCAGGACATCACCGACAGCAGGGCGCAGGACACCAGAAAGGCGACGAAGACCCAGCGGCCGCGCGGCGAGCGCTCGAAATGATAGAGCAGGACCGGCAGCACGAGCAGCTTGACGGTCGGATTGACCGCATAGAAGCGCGCCCCCCACGGGGCATCCGACCACAGCGTTCCCAGCAACGCGAGAACGACCAGAGCGATGGGCGCAATGCAGATCGGACGCTTCAGGGACTGCAGGAAGTCGCGCAAATCGAGGAACGGCACCATGCAGAGCAGCATCAGCGCGTTGAAGATCCCCGCAAGCGATGTCGACCAGGGCAGCGAGGCCGCGGTGAGGATCGCAAACAGATCGACCGTCTCGCGCCAGGCCGCCGGACTGCGCACGCGGCGCCGCAACATCTGGCCGGGGGTCTCGCGGGCAAGCGCCGTCACTTGCCCCCTCCCCGGGCGCGGTGCACCAGCGCCGTCGTGCTGAAGCCCTGGAGAATGTCGACCAGCACGACCACCCCGCCCGCGGCCTCGACCACCTCGTGGCCGACCACCTGCTCGCGGGTGTAATCGCCGCCCTTCACCAGCACGCCGGGCTTGATCCTGGTGATCAGGTCGATCGGCGTGTCCTCCGCGAAGATGACGACCAGATCGACCGCCTCCAGCGCGGCGAGCACCTCGGCACGCGCGCGCTCGTCCTGCACCGGACGATCGGCGCCCTTCAGCCGCCGCACCGAGGCGTCGCTGTTGAGACCCACGATCAGGCGGTCGCAGGCGGCGCGCGCCGCGGTCAGCACCTTCACGTGACCGGGATGCAGGATGTCGAAACAGCCATTGGTGAAACCGACGCGCTGGCCCTGCCTCTTCCACTCGGCGAGTTGCGCATCGAGCGCGGCCGGATCGAGCACGATCTTCTCCTCGGCCGCCAGAGTGGCATGCGGCAGGATCTTGCGCCGCAGTTCGGCCGCGCCGACGCTGGCGGTGCCCTGCTTGCCCACCGCAACGGCAGCGGCTGCATTGGCCATGCGCAGCGCCGTGTCCCAGTCCGCGCCGGCCGCGAGCGACACCGCAAGCGCAGCGGCGACGGTGTCGCCGGCGCCCGAGACGTCGCGCACCTTCACCGGGAAAGCCGGTACGTGAACGGCCCCGCCATTGCGCGGCACCAGCGTCATGCCGTGCTCGCCCTGCGTGACCAGGATCGCCTCGCAATCGGCGAGCCGCATCACGTCCTCGCTGGCCTCGACGATGCTCTGCACCGTCTCCGCGCGGCTGCGGGTCGCTTCGGAGAATTCCTTGCGGTTGGGCGTGAGCAGCGTGGCGCCGCGATAGATCGCCCAGTTCAGGCTCTTGGGATCGACGATCACGGGCTTGCCGAGCTTGCGCGCGGCATCGATCGTGTGGCGGATCACGCGCGCGGTCAGC
Source organism: Pseudomonadota bacterium (assembly GCA_023433965.1). Lineage (GTDB taxonomy): Bacteria > Pseudomonadota > Alphaproteobacteria > Rhizobiales > Xanthobacteraceae > Bradyrhizobium. Next base: position 2,193 of record JAEYTQ010000244.1, read on the forward strand.
ACGCCCTTGGCGTAGTCGGACAGCAGCACGATGTCGGCGCGCGCGATCTGCGGCAGGATCGCGTCGATCAATTTCGCTTCGACGTCATCGGACGCAGGCAGCGCCTGCTCCCAATCCGCGCGCAGCATGTGCGTGGAAAAATGCTCCGAGACAAAGCGGAGCTTTCGCGTGGTCGGCCGCGAGGGATCGCACACCAGCACGCTTTCGATACCGGCTTGCTCACCCAGCGCCGATGCCAGCCGCCGGCCCGCCTCGTCCTCGCCGACGAGGCCGACGAAGATGCAGCGCGCGCCGAGCGAAGCCACATTGCGCGCGACGTTGCCGGCGCCGCCGATGTGGATCTCGCTGCGCTGGGCGGCGATGACGGGCGCCGGTGCTTCAGGCGAGATCCGCGACACCTCGCCGTAGACGAATTCGTCCAGCATGACGTCGCCGATGCAGAGCACGGTGCGGCCCGAGATGGCTTGCGCGAGGGCATCGAAATCGAGAATGGGCGTCGGCATGTCCAAAGGCCTCAGCGAAAGCGATCGGGCCGGTCGAGATAATCCCCGACATAGGCCTTCACCGCGTCCTCCAGTATCGTGAAGCCGCCGTTGTAGCCGGCGCGGTGGAGACGATCGACCTTGCTCTGGGTGAAATACTGGTAGCTGTCGCGGATCTGCTCGGGCATGTCGATGTATTCGATGTTGGGCCTGGTGCCGAGCGCGGCATAGGCAGCCAGCATGAGGTCCTGGAAGCTGCGCGCCTTGCCGGTGCCTACGTTGAACAGGCCGGACACCGAGGGCGTCGCCAGCAGCCACATCATCACGCGCACGACGTCGTCGACATAGATGAAATCGCGGCGCTGGTCGCCGTCCTCGATGCCCTCGCGATGCGACTTGAACAGCTGCACGGGGCGGCCTGCCCTCACGTCGTCGAAGCGCCGCGACAGCACGCTCATCATCGAGCCCTTGTGGTATTCGTTCGGGCCGAACACGTTGAAGAACTTCAGCCCCGCCCATTGCGGCGGCAGCGGATCGCCGCTCGCGACGCGCCCGGCGACGGCGAGATCGAACAGGTGCTTGCTCCAGCCGTAGAGGTTCATCGGCCGCAATTTCTTCAGCGCCGGCAGGGAGGCGTCGTCATCGAAGCCTTCCATGCCGTCGCCATACGTCGCCGCCGAGGATGCATAGATGAACGGAACCGCGTTCATCGTGCACCAGTCCAAAAGGCGCATCGACAGCCGGAAATTGGTCTCGACGACGAGGTCGCCGTCGGTCGCGGTGGTCGCGGAGATCGCCCCGAGATGGAACACGGCCGCCAGCTTGCGGCCCTTCAGCCAGTCCATCAGCTCGGCTGGGGGAACGATATCCACAAGCTGCCGCTTGGCCAGATTGCGCCACTTGCCCTCGGTGCCCAGCAAGTCGCAGACCACGACGTCGCTGCGACCGGCCTGGTTCAGCGCAGCCACGACATTCGATCCGATAAAACCGGCCCCGCCGGTCACCAGCAACATTCACTTCTGCCCGATTTCTTGGTGCCCGGTCCTGCCCTAGCGCATGATCCGCCAAAGTGTAAGCGGTTTTGGGATTGCTCTTCTGCCGGCTTTACCTGCCGGCCCGGAGCGGCTACCGAACCGCCACAATCAGATTGCGCAGTCCCAATTATCGAATGAATCAAAATTCACCACTTGGTGAAGATGCAGACCGGAGCGACACCCGCCCGATTCTGATCATTCCCTACATGTGGATCGGCGACTTCGTCCGGAATCACACCGTCGTGCGGGTCCTGAAGGAGCGCTGGCCGAACCGGCCGGTGGATCTCCTCACCACCACCCTGTGCGCCCCGCTGGTCGATTACATGCCTGGCGTGCGCGAAGGCATTGTCTGGGACCTGCCGCGCGGCCGGCTCGCCGTGAGCCGCCAGCTGGCCTTGGCCAAGCTCCTGCGCGAGCGGAATTACGCCACCGCCCTGGTGCTGCCGCGGACCTGGAAGGCGGCCATCGCGCCCGCTTTGGCCGGTATTCCTGAACGGGTCGGATTTGTCGGTGAGTTCCGATTCGGTCTGATCAATCGTTGGCGCTGGGGCGAGAAGAAGCTGCCGCGCTTCATCGACAAGAACGCCGTCCTGGCCCAGCCCAACGGCGCCCCCCTGCCGGCCGAATGGCCGGAGCCGCAACTGCGCGTGCCGGCCGATGAGGTCGCCCGCTGGCGTCAGGCCAACGGCCTCGGCGCCGGCGCCGCGGTGGCGCTCGCCCCCGGCTCGGTCGGCGTCTCCAAGCGCTGGACCTATTATCCCGAAACTGCCCGGCTGCTGATCGAGCAAGGCCTGGAGGTCTGGGTGGTCGGCGGTCCCGCCGAGAAGGGCCTCGCCCAGGAGATCGTCGCGGCGGGCGGTCCTGATGTGCGTGACCTCACCGGCACGGACTTGCGCAATGGCGTCCTCGCCATGGCGGCGGCCGGCGTTGCCATCTCCAACGATTCAGGCCTGATGCATATCGCCGCCGCCCTGGGCACGCCGACCATGGGCATCTTCGGTCCCACCAGCCCCTACCTCTGGGCGCCGCTGAACGGCCTCGCCGCGACCGTCGTGCAGGACAAGGAAAAGCTGTCCTGCCAACCGTGCCAGAGCACGATCTGCAAGATCAACGACCACCGCTGCATGCGGAATATCGCGGCGAGCGAGGTGGTGGCGATTGCGCAGCAGGTGTTGGGAGAAGCGGCAACGCGGGTGACGAGCTGAGGCCACCGTGGCTGGCGCCGATGATGACATCCTGCCACTGTTTTGCCCGACGAGTCAAAACTCACTTCGCAAAATCGGCAGTCTCTCGGACTCTCCGCCAAACGCCTGATTTTGCTCGCCCCGGCTACTGTGCATGGGGTTGTTTTCGCAGCTCTTGTTTTGGGGCCTCCGGAACCGCGCTCAGAGCAGCGATCGATAGACCGCGCCGATGCGTACCGCTTCCGCATCGAGGCTGAACTTGTCGAGCACCCGTGCCCGCCCCCGCTCGCCCATCGCCGTCGCGGCGGCGACGTTGCGCATCAAGGGTTCCAGCGCCGCAGCGAGCGCATCGGCATCACCGGTCGGCACCAGCACGCCGGTGACGCCATCCTCGACCACGAGCTCGGCAGCGCCGGCCCTTGCGGCGACCAGCGCGCTGCCGGCCGCCATCGCCTCGATCAGCGTCAGGCCAAAGCCTTCATTGCGCGAGGTGAAGGCGTAGATCGTCATCCGCTGATACCAGCGCTGCACCGCCTCGATCGGCAGCTCGCCGGTGATCACGATGCGCGATTGCAGGCCGGCGGCCTCGATCCGCTTCTTCAGGTCGTTGGCAAAGGGCGTCTGCTCGGCCGTGACCTGACCGACGATGACGGCGGTGAAATCCGGATAGCGCGGCAGCAGGCGGCACATCGCATCGACGAACAGATCGGTGCCCTTCTGCGCCCGCACGCGACCGAAACAGCCGATGGCGTAGCGGCCCGGCAGGCCGCTTTCGGCAAAGGCCGCAGCGCGATCCTGCGGCGGCGCGTAGACGTCGGTGTCGACACCGTGCGGGATCACCGTTGCCTTCACCTTCAGGAACGAGGCCGAGATGTCGCTCGTTGCGATGACCGCATCCATCTGCCGGATCAGCCAGCGCGTAATCCAGCTGTGGTGCCGCTGCGCCGCCGAGGTGAACACGAGCTTAAGCGGCCAGCCGAGCGCGCGCAGCACGACGCCGACGATCATCTCGTTGTTGCGCCGCGCATGCCAGATCACGGGCCGCTTGCGACGCCACAGTGTCAGAAAGTCAGCAACGCTCAGCCGCGCGATGCCCTCCGGCGCGTCGGAGCCGAACCAGGCGGCGCGATACAGTTTTGCCAACCGCGGCGCCACCATCCGGTTGGTCGCGGTGACCCCGGAATAGCGCCTGTGCAGATTTGGCACGATCAATTCGAGATCGCCGGGGACACTCGCCACGTCACACTCCATTTCGCAAAGCCCCTATACG
>JAEYTQ010000263.1 GCA_023433965.1 Pseudomonadota bacterium
CAGACGAGACGAAACCTAGCAGCGCCGTTCGTCCGCGCGCGGCCGCGAGCTCACCGGGGACTACCCTCCCTGCCCGCACCTTTCGCGCCCGACGCTGCCGCGTCCACCGCAAGCCCGGCTCGCGACCATGACGACCTCACGATCGCCCCTCAGGATGAGCCGGGATGGGCGAGACATACGATATTTCCGAAATTCGGTAAAGGAGAATATTTTTGCGAGAGCGGATTGACAGAAGGCGACACAGGCGCGATCGCGCAGCCCGGGTGAGCGGAGAATACCGGGGACTTCGTCAGCAAAGGCCCCGGATGTCGCTCCGCTTGTCCGGGCGACAGGCCCGCGGTTACGGGACAGCTACGACCCGAAATCCCGCGGGCTGAACGGCAGATCCAACACCTTCCATTCCGCGTATTTGTCGGCCGGCAGCATCTTGTAGGGCTGGCAGTTCTGGAGCGCGCTCATTGCGGACTTGACCAGGGCGACGCCCTTGGCGGATGGCGGGGCGGCCATCAGGACGGGCTCGCGCAGCAGCGTGCCGTCGGTGGCGAACACCGCGCGCAGCTTGATGTTGACTTGGTCGGTCGGGTCGACGCCGGCCGGAAGCCTGGCGCAGCTTCGCAGGTGACGGCGTAGCGCGGCAATGACCTCGGGTGGAAGCTTGGCGGCGATCGTATCCTTTGCGTCGCCGCCATCGACCTTGGCGAGGTCTTTCTGCAACTCCGTCGGCAATTCGGGCGGGAGGCCGAGCATGACGCCGTACTTGACGGTGACGTCCGGCTGAGGCGCCTGATAGGCCGGCGGGGCCGCGGACTGCTGCTGCGGCATCGCCTGAGGCGGCGGAGCTTGCTGGAGTTGCTGCGGCGGCGCGCTGGCTTGCCGCGGCTGCGGCGCCTGCGTGGGCTGCGGCTGGTTTTGCTGCGGCGCCTGCTGTGACGGTTGTGGCGAAGCCTGCGGCTGGTCCGCCGGCTTCGGCGCCGCGTCCGCCTTGTCGGCGATATCGAGCTTCGGCAGCTTCAGGTCGGGAAGCGGCTCCGGGGTCTTGTCCTCGCCCTCTTCCTGAAATTTCTCCTCAGCCTTGGCTTCCTCCTCCTTCACCTGCTCCGGCGTGACAATGTCGACGGTCACCGTCTCAGGCGGCGCGGCGTGAAACGGATGCACCTCGCTGATCACAATGACGAGCGCCACCAGCGTCAAATGCGCGAATGCCGACGCCGCAATATCCGTCCGTATGATCTTCCGCAGGTCCATGGAGCGATCTTGGGTTGCCGTCGCGGTGGTAGCATACCCAGGCCCCCTCTCAATCCCATTTCGGAGCGAAGCCAAAGTCGGTCAGGCGTCCCTTCGGGCTGGCGAGCGCCGCGATTCCGCTCATCTCGTCCTCCGAGAGCTCGAAATCGAATATCTCGATGTTTTCCGACAGGCGCTCGATGCGCGAGGTGCGCGGGATCGCCGCTACATTCTGTTGCACCAGCCAGCGCAGGCAGACCTGCGCCGGCGTCTTGCGGTGGATGCGCCCGATCTCGGCCAGCGTCTGGTCGGACTTGATGCGGCCCTTGGCGATCGGGCTGTAGGCGACCAGCGCGAGACCATGCGCGCCGCAGGCCGCCCGCACCTTCGCCTGGTCCAAATAAGGGTGATACTCGACCTGGTTGCAGACCAGCGGCTCCGGCGACAACGCAACCGCCTGCTCGATCAGCGCCACCGTGAAATTGGAGACGCCGATGTGGCGGGTCAGCCCCATTTGCTTTGCATGCGACAGCGCTCCGAGCGTCTCCGCCAGCGGCACGTGTCGATTGGGCCAGTGCAGCAGCAACAGATCGACGGAGGGAAGCCGCAAGCGTGATAGGCTCTCCTTGACCGACCGCTCGAGATCGTGGGGCGCGAAATGGTTGGTCCAGACCTTCGTCGTGAGGAAGACGTCGTCGCGGCGCACGCCCGAGGCGCGCAGGCCGTCGCCGACCTCGCGCTCATTGTCGTAGGCCTGCGCGGTGTCGATGTGGCGATAGCCGAGCCGCAGCGCCTGCTGGACCACACGGGCAGCCGGTCTTCCGCTCAGCTCCCACGTCCCGAGCCCGATCGCCGGGATCCTTGCGCCATTGGCCTCGACGAACAGCATGAGGAATCCTCTCTGTTGCGGCCGCCTCGAACGCCACTATGGACCCGGCTGATGCTGCTGCCAACGGAAGCCGCCGCAACCGGGCCGGGATCTTCGGTGCAAGACTAACGGGAGGTGTGCGTCAGACCTTGGCGAGCGCCTGGAACACCGTGTCCGGGGCATGCGCGATCACGGCGAGCAGCGCGCGGGCCGGTCCCCGCGGAGCACGCTTGCCTTGCTCCCAGTTGCGGATCGTCTCGACGGGGACGCCGAGCTTGGCCGCGAACTCCATCTGGGTCAGACAGGCTCGGCGGCGCAAATCGCGCACCGCGAGCGGAGCGGTGTCAGCCGGCGCAGCGTTCACCGACGGCTGGACCGGAAACTCCCGCCCATCCCGCAATTCGACGATCCGTCCGTCCGCCTTCAGCCGCAACCGCATGCCCATTCCCCCAAGCATGCGCGATGATGCGGCAGGTCGCTTAAGGTGGGATTAAAGATGGCTTCGCGCCCCGGACGCTGCGCAGCACGAAATGATGCGCTGCTGAGCTGGGGCCCATGTTGCCGCGGAGTACGCCGCCTCCTCGATCCCGGTTCTGCGCGGCAACGCGAAGAGCGCTGCAGCGCGCCCCGGGGACACGAGAGCGCCACCTACCGCAACCCGAACCAGAGCGTGGCGATGCCGAGGAAGGAGAAGAAGCCGACGACGTCGGTCACGGTGGTGACGAACGTCCCCGAGGCCACCGCGGGGTCGGCCCGCACGCGATCCAGCGCGATCGGAATCAGGATGCCGCCGAGCGCACCGGCAATCAGGTTGCAGATCATTGCCAGCCCGATGACGATGCCGAGGCCGGGGATCTTGAACCAGGCGACCGCCGCAATGCCCGTGATCACGGCAAAGGCGAGCCCGTTGACGAGGCCGACCAGCGCCTCGCGCATCACCACGCGCCAGGCGTTGGAGGCGCCGAGCTCGCGGGTCGCGAGCGCCCGCACCGCGACCGTCATGGTCTGGGTCGCGGCATTGCCCCCCTGGCTCGCCACGATCGGCGCCAGAACCGCGAGCGCGACCATCTTCTCGAGCTGACCCTCGAACAGGCCGAGCACCGAAGACGCCAGGAACGCGGTGGCGAGGTTCACCAGCAGCCAGTTGAAGCGGCCGCGGGCGATCGTCAGGAAGGTGTCGGACAGCTCTTCGTCGCTCGTGACGCCGCCGAGCGCCTTGAGGTCCTCGTCCGCCTCCTCCTCGATGACGTCGACGACGTCGTCGACGGTGATGACGCCGACGAGACGGTCCTGGGTGTCGAGCACGGGTGCGGAGACGAGGTTGTACTTGCCGAACATGCGCGCCACCTCCTCCTGGTCCTCCAGGACGGAGACTCGGCGGCGATCCTCGTCGGTGAGCTCGGTCAGCGCCACCGGCCGGCGCGTGCGCAGGAGTACGTCGAGCGGCACCGCGCCCAGCCAGTGCTGGTCCTTGTCGACCACGTAGATCTCGTAAAAGCGGTCGGGCAGATCCGGCGTCTCGCGCATGTAGTCGATCGCCTGGCCCACGGTGAAGTCCTGGGGCACCGCGATGAACTCGGTCTGCATGCGGCGGCCGGCGGAATTCTCCGGATAAAGCAGGCTGCGCTCGAGCGCGACGCGCTCCTTGAGCGGCAGCTTCTCGAGGATCTCCTCCTGCTCCGCGGCGTCGAGGGTTTCCAGGAGCTCGACCGCATCGTCGGATGCGAGCTCGCGGACGCCCTCGGCCACCGTCTCCGGCCGCAGTTCCTCGAGGATCTCCTCGCGGACTGTCTCGTCGACCTCGTTCAGGGCCGAGAAGTCGAAGTCCCGGCCGGTGAGCTCGACCAGGCGGACGCGGTCGTCCGGCTGCAATGCGCCGATCAGATCGCCGAGATCGGCCTCGTGCAGTTCCGCGACACAGGCGCGCAGCGCCGCACTGTCGCCGGCCTCGATTGCACGGGCAATTTCCTCGACGAATTCGTGCCTGACATCGCCGTCTTCATTGCGCATCGGCACGTGGTCGAGTACCGAATCTGCTGCGGGCGGGGCAACGTCCATATGCTCATCCATGGCGCGCCTCGCGTTTGACAGGGTTGAAACGAGTGATCCGGGCTGACGGTCAGGCAATACCCACAAGGCGATTGCGAGCGCAATGACAAAGATGCTGCGATTGAGGTGGACTTCGATGATGGCGGGCGCGCTCGCCGCAACGGTTATCGGCATCGCCTCGACCGGTGCCGCCGAGTGCCCGCGCAAGGACGCGCTCGGCACCTCGCGCATCCTCAGCGTCGATCCCAAGACCACTCCGCGCGTGGGTCTGAAGAGCTTTCCGCAGACGCTGCCGCTGGCCGATCGCGAGGTGGTGCTGACCTTCGACGACGGGCCGAACCCGCCGACGACATCGAAGGTGCTGGCGGCGCTGGCGCAGGAATGCGTGCGCGCGACCTTCTTCCTGATCGGCCAGCACGCCGCGCAGCATCCCGACATGGTCAAGCGCATCGCCCGTGAGGGCCACACCATCGGCCATCATTCCTTCTCGCATCCGTTCATGGGGCATATCCCGTTCGAGAAGGCCATGGCCGACATCGACCGGGGCATTGCCGCAGACGAAATGGCGCTGCACGGAACCTCGACGACGACGCCCTCGACGCCGTTCTTCCGCTTTCCCTATTTCGAATCGACCCCAGCCCTGCTCGACCTGCTCCAGTCGCGCGGCATCATCGTGTTCGGGGCCGATCTGTGGGCCAGCGACTGGGAAGAGATGACGCCGGAGCAGCAATTGAAGCTCGTCACCGAGCGCCTCGCCGCGAGCGGCAGGGGCATCATCCTCTTTCACGACAACAAGGCGCGCACGGCCGCGATGATGCCGGCGTTTCTGCGGTATCTGAGGGAGAACAGCTATCGGGTGGTCCACATCGTGGCCACATCACGGAAGAGCGCCGATACGCGCTGATGCCGGAATGTCACGCCGGCGCAAAATGGGGTGATTTGGGGGCAATTAACACTCTGTTCATGCTACCCCGTGCAAAGATGAGGGCGGCTGCGGCTGAACCGTTTTGGGGCATCTCCGACCTATCTAGGCGGCAATTGCATGGGGGCAGACGAGGTTCATGATCGGAAGTAGCGTTGTTCTGCGGACGCGATCGTGGATCGTCCTCTGTCTGGGAATTTTGGCCACCGCTTCACCGGCTGCGCGCGCGGCCGACTGTCCCGGCAATCCCGACGCCCTCGGCACGTCCCGCACCCTCGTGGTCGATCCGCGCGAGCATCCGCTGATCGGCACCATGCAGTATCGCGAGACGCTGCCGCTGAAGGACCGCGAGGTCGTCCTGACCTTCGACGACGGTCCGATACCGAAATATTCCAACCAGGTGCTGAAGATCCTCGCCGACGAGTGCATCAAGGCGACCTTCTTCATCGTCGGCAACCAGGCCAAGGCCAATCCTGAAGGCGTGCGCAAGCTGGTGGCGGCAGGCCACACCGTCGGCACACACAGCATGGACCATCCGCTGACCTTCGACCGGATGCCGATCGAAAAGGCCGAGGCCGAGATCAACGGCGGCATCGCATGGACCGCGGCCGCGATGACCGATCCGTCCCAGCTCGCCCCGTTCTTCCGCATCCCCGGCCTGATGCGCGCCGAGGGCGTCGAGAACCATCTGATCTCGCGCGGCATCCAGGTCTGGAGCGCCGACTTCCCGGCCGATGACTGGCGCCACGTGTCGTCCGACCGCGTGTACCAGCTCGCGATCCAGCGGCTGGAGGCCAAGGGCAAGGGCATCCTGCTGCTGCACGACATCCAGGCCCGCACCGTGGCGGCGCTGCCCAAGATCATCCATGACCTCAAGGCGAAGGGCTATCGCATCGTGCATGTGGTGCCCGCAACCGCCGATCGGCCGGCGACGCCGACCACGGCGATCGAATGGCTGCTGCATCCGCCGACCGAGACGACGCCGATCGCGCGCTGGCCGCGTGTGCCGCATTTCGTGTTCACGCAGACCAGGACGCTGCCCGCGCCCGCGCTGGCCGACCTCAACGCCCAGAGCGAGCATCAGCCGCTGCTCCCGCGTCGGACCATGGCGCAGACCAGTCTCGCGGCCAGCCTGCCCGTGCCCGGCCGCGATCTCTTCGCGATTCCCGAGGGCTCGGTCGAGGTGCTACTGTCGACGACCTCGTCGCGGCGTGCCGCGACACGGCTCGCCATGCCCGGCCAAGCGTCTCAAGCGGCCAAGAACAAGGCGGCTCAGGGCAAAGCCGCCACAGCCAAGCGGCGCACGGCGCATGCAGCGCAGGCGGCCGCGGATCATGGCGCGCAGCCCCTCGACATCGCACCGAAGAACACCGCTCCCAAGACCACCGCATCGAAGGGAGCAGCCCCCAAGACCGCTGCACCCCGCCCGACCCGCGTCGCCAGCCTGAAGAAGCGCGCTTGAGTCCTTACTGCCGCATGATGGCGGCGACGCAGAGCAGCACGATCAGCGCCAGGAAGAACAGGTCCATATAGGACTTGAGCTCGCCGTCGCGCCGCAGCCGCGCAACGTCGGTGACGACCTGCTTGCGCACTGGCGTTCCGCCCGAACCGTCGTTGATCGGAGCCTGAAGACGCCTGGTCTCGGCCTCCAGCTTCTCGATCTTCTGGAAGAAATAGAACGCACGCAGCGTCGAGGCTGCGCGCATGGCGGCATAGACCAGCACGAGGATCGCGAGGATCGCCCGGTTCGGATACTTCTCCATGAAGTTCAGGCTGAAATAGACCACCGCCATGAAGGCGAAATTGGTGAGGAAGCGGTAGACGAAGCTGAGGAAGACCATGCTGGCGAACCTTGAGGGACGCAACTCCGTGGTGTTGCGGAATTCGGGGACCGGGGAGGACCCAGACCGGAGCGGCCAGCCTGGATGCGGTAGCGGCCGTCTACGCCAAGTTCGTTTCGACAATGATACGATCGCCGCGCCACTTGCGGCCTTTTAGCCGGGCACGGCCATAAGGCAAGCCGCAGCACAGCCATCGGCCCGTCCGCGCCGCCTGCCAGCAACGGCTCAATGGCGAATTGGCGGAAGTCGCGGTAAGCTGCGACCGCCGCCGGATGTGGGGTTCTGCCGATGCCGAAAAAGGGAATCACGGGCCACGACGACTGGGTTCTGACCGAGGCGCTCGCCACCGCCCTGGTCGCACTGGAGCAGCTCGAACCGAAGCACCAGCCGAACGCGCATATGGACGACATCCGCAAGCTGCTCGCGGACGGCAAGGAGCCGGCAGCGGTGAGCCTGCACCTCGCCCAGGCCAAATGCCGCCTGTTCCCCGAACTGGACCCGCTGGAGATCTACCGGGAATACGGCATCGGCGAGGAGTATGGCTGAAGCGGCGCGGGTCGATGGACCGCAAGGCCCCGCACGGGGCAATGCGCTACTTCTGCGAGGTCCTCAGCAGCGGGCATTCGCTTTGGCTGAGGGGAAGATAGGCTTCCTCGGCCGGAATGGTCTCGACCACATTGTAGTAGTCCCAGGGGACTTTCACGTCCGCAGGCTTCTTGACCTCGACGAGATAGAAATCGTGCACGAGCTTGTTGTCGGCGCGCAGCCGGGCGCCGGGCGCATAGAAATCGTCCACGGGCATTGACCGCAGCTTTTCGAGGACTGCGTTGGTTTCATCCGTCCCCGCGGCAGCCGCGGCCCTCAGGTATTGCAGGACGGCCGAATAGACGGCGGCTTGCGGCGCGGTCGGCATGGCGTTGTGGAGCTTGTAGAACCGCTGGCCGAAGGCTCGTGTTGCCTCATTCAGAGCCCAGTACCACGCGGTGACCGTCGTCAGGCCCTTGGCGGTTTCCGCACCCATGGCGTGCACATCGGTCAGGAACATGAGCTCGGCGACGGCCTTCTGCGGCCCCATGTTCATTCCGAACTCGTTCCATTGCTTCATCGAAGTCACGAGCTGCTCGCCGGCATTGGCGAACGCGACCACCTTGGCCTTCGAGGCCTGGGCCTGGAGCAGGAACGAGCTGTAGTCGGCATTTCCCAGGGGATGAAACACCGCACCGAGCGACTTGGCGCCGGTGGCCGCAAGCACGCGCTGGGACACCTCCACCATGTTGCGTCCGAACGCATAGTCGGAGGCGACGAAGAACCAGCTGTCATGTCCTTGCGAGACCAGCTTGCGGACGGAGCCGGCAACCAGATTGTAGTTGTCGTGCAGCCACATCAGGCCCGTGCGCGAGCACTGCTTGCCGCCGATCTCGGTGGTGCCGACCGCCGAATAGATCACGATCCTGTTCTTGTCACGCGCGATCGACTGGATCGCGAGCGCGACGGCGGAATTTCCAACGTCGGCTACCATGTCGACGCCATCGACGTCGAACCATTTGCGCACGATCTGGGCGCCGATGTCCGGCTTGTTCTGGTGGTCCGCGACGACGATGTCGACCTTCAGTCCCGGCGTGGACTTCTGGAAATCCTCAACCGCCATCTTGGCCGCGACGACCGAGCCGGGTCCGGCAAGATCCGACAACGGTCCGGCCTGGTCGTTGATGATGCCGATCCGGACCACGCCGCCGGAGACGTCGGCGGCCCGGCCCGGAGCAGCGAAGGCGACCGGCCCCAGCGCCAGCACGAGACCGAAGGTCGAACGACAAAGCCCGATCTGCCATGACCGGAGCGCTCCAATCCCATAACCCCTCATCTTCCCCTCCTCACCGGCATCGCGACTGGCGTCAGCGATGATCATCCCTGCTGCAAGGCCTTCCTGACGAACTCCAGCCGCCGCGCCTGCGCCGGCGCGACGCGCTCCTTCATGGCTGCGAGGATCGCAGCAGGAGCCGTATCCGGCGAGCCGGCCTCGAACGGCGGCGCCGGATTGTATTCCATGCGCAGCTGGATCATTTCCGCCGCCGCGCGGCCTCTCAGCATCGAGACCAGCGTGAGCGCGAAGTCGATGCCCGCGGTGATGCCGCCGCCCGTCATGCGGTTGCGGTCGATGCACACCCTCTCCCGCGACACCTCGGCGCCGAAGAACGGCAATGCGTCGATCGCGGTCCAATGCGTCGCGGCGCGATATCCTTTCAGAAGACCGGCGGCGCCGAGCACGAGCGATCCGGTGCAGACCGAGGTGACATATTGCGCGCCACGCGCCTGCCGGCGCAGAAAGGCCAGCACCTCCTCGTCCAGCATCAATTCGTCGGTGCCGTAGCCGCCGGGGACGCAGATCACGTCGAGCTGCGGGCAGTCGGCGAAGGTGACAGTCGGCGTCAGCGCGATCACGGAATCGCTCGGCACCGGCTCGATACGTTTCCATATCAGATGGACAGCGACATCGGGCAGGCTGGAGAACACCTGCGCCGGGCCGGTGAGATCGAGCTGCGTTACGCGCGGAAAAACCAGAAGACCGATCTGCAACGGGCTCGACATGCTTGCCTCGACATCGCGCTTGACGATGCAAGCCTGCCATGTTGGCCTTGGGGTCGAAACGGCTTAATTCCCTCATTTATGGACATGGCCATGATCGGCTTCCTGATCTTTCCCGAATTTCAGTTGCTGGACGCGGCCGGGCCGATCTCGGTGTTCGAGATCGCAAGGCGTCACACGCCGAACGCACCGCGCGTGATCAATGTCGCGGCGAAGCCCGGCGCGGTGCGCAGTTCGTCGGGCACCGAGATGCTGGCGCGCAGCCTGCGATCGGCGAGCTCGGTCACGACGCTCTTCGTGGCGGGAGGCGAAGGCGTCGAGGAGGCGGCGCGCTGCAATACCACGATCGCATTCATTCAGAGACTGGCGCGCCGCGGCGTGCGGATGGCGAGCGTTTGCTCCGGGGCCTATCTGCTCGCCGAGGCCGGCGTCCTCGACGGACGCTGCGCGACCACGCATTGGTCCTGCACGCGCGACTTCGTTGGACGCTTTCCGAAGGTCAGGCTCGAACCGGACCAGATCTTCACCCGCGATGGCGGCGTCTGGACGTCGGCCGGAATCACGGCCGGGATCGATCTGGCGCTCGCCATGATCGCGGAGGACCATGGCGAGGAGATATCGCAAGCGGTCGCCAGGCAACTCGTGCTGTATCATCGCCGCAGCGGCGGGCAGTCGCAGTTCTCGAGCCTGCTCGAACTGAAGACGCCCAACGGCCGCTTCGGCAACCTGCTGTCGTGGGTCCGCGAGAATCTGGATGCGCCGCTCACGGTCGAGGCTCTCGCCGAGCGTGCGGGCCTGAGCTCACGGCATTTCGTCCGGTCCTTCATCGCCGAAACCGGATCGACTCCGACGAAGGCGGTCGAGCGCCTGCGCGTCGAGGTGGCGCGCGAGCGGGTGCAGTCCTCGGGCGAGGCGATCGAGCGCGTCGCACGGTCCACCGGCTTTCGCGACCCCGAGCGGATGCGCAGGGCCTTCATCCGCGCCTTCGGCCAGCCGCCGCAATCCCTGCGACGCTCCGCACGAGCGACGTGAGGAAATCGGTTAGCTAGGGGCCGCCTGCGAGGGATCCCGCGATCACCATGGCCAGTGCGCCGAGGTCGATCTTGCCGTTGACGGTCAGCTCCTCCGAACCCTTCGCGTCGCCCGCGCCGTGGACCTGCAGCGATTGCGGCCGGTCGGCAGCCTGACGCTTCAACTCGTCGATGATGGCTTCCTTGAGCTTCTCTTCCAGCATGGGCTCATCCTTCGCGTCCGTTCAGTCAAGACGAAGGGGAGCGCTTCGTTCCCCTCAGGCCAGCCGCCGCGGCAGGCTGTTGTGGATCGTGCAGGCGGCAACGGCGGCATGGCCGAAGGCGACCGAGATCTGGTGCAGATCGGTGACGACGTCGCCGATGCCGTAGAGCCCGTCGACCGACGTGCGCTGGTGGCCGTCGACCTTCAAATGACCGTCTGCGGTGTGATCGGCGCCCAGCGCCGTCGCGAGCCGGGAGCGGACCTCCGCGCCCATCGCGGGATAGACGATGTCGAACTGCGCGGTGCGTCCGTCCGCGAAATCCGCTTCGACGCCGCCGTCTCGCCGCGCCAGGCGCAGCTCGGGCGCGAACACGATTCCGACGCCCGCCTCGGACAGCTCCGACGTTGCGGCGGTCGCGTCGTCCGCGCCGGTCGCGAGCAGCGTCACGTCGATGGAGTAACCACGCAGGAAGAGCGCCTTGGCCGCAGCACGATCGAGCGGGCCGACGACGCCGATGCGGCGGCCAGCGGCCTCGAAGGCGTCGCAGATCGGGCAGTAGCGCAAGAGTCCGTCCGCGACCGCCGCGCGCCATTCCGCAAACGGCGGATGCGTATCGACGATGCCGCAGGCGAGCACGACGCTGGCGACCTGGTGTGGGCGGCCGTTCCAAATTGCTTCGAAGCCGTTTTGGCTGCGCTGCAATGACGTGACTTCCGCCGCGATCCGCGGGACGGCGAGTTCATCCAACTGGGCCGACATCCGTTCGATCAACTCGGTGCCGGACAGGCCGTGGACGAAACCGGGGACGTTATGACTGCGCGGGATCAGCGCTGCCCGGCTCGCGCCGGCGTCAACGACGCAGACGCCGCGGCGGAAGCGCGCCAGATAGATCGCAGCCATCAACCCGGCGGGCCCGCCGCCGACGATCAGGCATTCAAGCGGCGCAATTGTCATTTTGGGTTCGGGTCGGCAAGGCTGGCTCCCGGCTCCTGGAGGCGCCCGCTCATTGCGAGCCGAACTGCGTTGCCGAGCGCGCGCGCCGCGTTCTGCACCTCCTGCTGGAATGCCCCGTCCTCGTCGAGCTCGCGATGCGAGGTGGCATAGGGCTCCATGTAGCCGACGTAGCCGTCGAGCTCGGCATAACGACCCGCCGAGATCAGCTTCATGTCGGTCAGCCAGTCCGACAAGGCTCGGCGCACGCCCTCGGCGCCGACCGCGTCGCCGTGAACGACGACGCCGAAATGGCGGCCGGCGAGATGGCGCGGATAGGGCCAGCCCTTCAGCTCCAGCGCCTTGGCCTCGTCGGCGTTCTTGCCGTGGGTCGAGGTCGGGTCGGGATTGCCGCCGTCCGCGCAGACCAAGCGGTCAATCATCGCCTTGAGCCCGGTGGGCACCTGATACCAGTTCACCGGCGCTATGATCAGAATGCCGTGCGCGGCGACCCATAGCGGATAGATCTCGTTCATCCAGTCGTGAGTCTGGCCCAGCGAATAGTTCGGATAGCAACTGCAAGGCCAGTGGCAGAGCGGCATGGCGGTGCCGACGCAGGTCTTGCAAGGATGAATAGTCTTGCCGAACTCCGAAGCGAGGCGCGACAGGTCGAGAATGTCGACGGCAAACCCCATCCCGGCAAAGACAGGCTCGGCCAGCTTGACCAGCCGCCAGGTCTTGGACATCTCGCCCGGACAGGTGTGCTCACTCCGAGGCGCCCCGTTGATGATCAGGATGCGTGGCGTCGCGTTTGCATCGTCGTGCCGTCGCTGCGCTTCGAAGATCTTTGCCCGCGCATCGAGCCAGTCGACGGCAAGATCATAGTCGGGATCGGAAAAGCCCGGCCCCGCCTTCCGTGTCACGGGCGCCTTGCGCGAATGGCTGTAGGCATCCCAGGCCGCAGCAATGATGGTACCGAGTTCGCGCTGTAGCGGAGCAAAGGCCGGATCCACGAACTGGCTCCTGTAGCGCGCTTCGAACTCCTCCCGCGACAGCATGACGGGCGGCATGCCCTTGCGAATTTCGGCATTCGTCATACTAACTCCCCGCGAAGACGTTTCCGAGCAACCCCGGGGTGCCGCGCGCGGTTCCTCAGC